>NZ_AKIF01000028.1 GCF_000269905.1 Alkalibacillus haloalkaliphilus C5 | reverse complement strand
CTTTTAGCTCTTTATAGTTTTGTTCATGTAATAGATTAATAATTTTACTGCCTACAATTACACCATCACTATATTGAGTTAATTGTTTAACATGATCAGGCGTTGATACTCCAAATCCAGCTAAAACAGGGACAGAGCTTACAGACTTTAAGTGTTGAAAATGTTCACTTAAAGAATCATCAAAAGATTGCCTCGCACCTGTAATCCCATTGACGGTTACAGCGTAAAGAAATCCTTGTGAAGCAGCTGCGATTTTTTCATACGCTCTTTTGAACTTGTTAGTGATACGAGTTGAATTTGAGCTATATTAGCTTGTTCGCGAGCCTTTTCAATTAAACTAGTTTGCTCAAGTGGTAAGTCAGGGATGATTAGTCCATCTACACCAGCAACTTTTGCATCTAGCATGAATTGATCAACGCCATACTTATATATAGGGTTTATATAAGTCATGAAAATAATTGGAGCTTGAATTTTAGTTCGTTCTTCTTTGAGTATATCAATAATATGAGGTAAGGTCACCCCGTGGTCTTGTGCTCGTATGCCAGCTTCTTGGATGGTTGGACCATCTGCAACAGGATCTGAGAATGGAATCCCGACTTCAATTGCTGTAGCTCCAGATTCGTCTAATCTTTGTAATGTAGGGATGAAAGAGTCTAACCCTTCGTCACCAGCCATAATATATGGAATAAATATTTTCTTTCCTTTATTAATAGTTTCATTTAAAGTTGTTTCTAGATAATCTTTTCCATACGTGACAGTTTGCATTTAGACAACCTCCTTACGAGTTTAAGTGTTTTTTCACAGACTCGACATCTTTATCGCCACGACCGGATAGGCAGATGACGATCGTTTCATCTTTGTTCATTTTTTGTGCTAGTTTAATAGCTTCTGCAACTGCGTGAGAGCTTTCTAATGCTGGTATGATCCCTTCCGATCTGGATAATAGTTGAAAAGCATCTAATGCTTCATCGTCAGTAATAGCACTATATTTAACACGTTCGATATCTTTTAAATGACTATGTTCAGGTCCGACGCCAGGGTAATCTAATCCAGCAGAGATGGAACTTGCTTCTTCAATTTGACCTAAGTCATCTTGAAGTAAGTACATCATAGATCCGTGTAAAATACCGACTGATCCTTTTGTTAATGTCGCTGCATGTTCATCAGAATGAACACCTTTTCCTCCAGCTTCAACACCAAATAATTGTACGTCACGGTTTTCTACAAATGGGTGGAACATGCCGATTGCGTTGCTTCCTCCGCCAACACATGCAACGACTGCATTTGGTAGTGTTCCTTCAGCTTCAAAGTGTTGGCGCTTTGTTTCTGTTCCGATGACACTTTGAAAGTCACGTACCATTTTCGGGAAGGGGTGAGGGCCTAGGACAGAACCCATAATATAATGTGTATCTTCAACATTGGTTACCCAATATCGTAAAGCTTCATTTACAGCATCTTTTAACGTTGCGCTACCTTGGTCAACTGATTCGACTTTCGCACCTAGTAGTTCCATACGAAAGACGTTTAATTTTTGTCTTTTAATATCTTCAGCCCCCATGAATATGACGCACTCTAAATTGAGTAGGGCACAGACCGTGGCTGTTGCAACACCGTGCTGGCCTGCTCCTGTTTCTGCCACGACTTTACGTTTACCCATACGTTCAGCTAACAAGGCTTGGCCGATTGTATTATTAATTTTGTGTGCGCCTGTATGGTTTAAGTCTTCGCGTTTTAAATAAATTTTTGCTCCGCCTACTTCATTTGTTAAGTTTTCGGCGAAATATAACGGATTTTCACGACCGATGTATTGTTTTAACATCTCTTGAAAGCGAGCGTTAAAGGCTGAGTCGTGAATCGCTTCATTATATGCTTCTTCTAGTTCATGAACGGCAGTCATTAATGTTTCGGGAATGAAGCGGCCACCGTACTGACCGAACATTCCATATGCGTTAGGTTCACTATAATTCATTATGAATTCTCCTTTACAGTTTTGATAAATGATTGAATGAGGTTGATATTTTTTTGGCCTTCTAACTCAACTCCACTAGATACGTCGACGACACGTGGGTTTGTATGATCAATAGCTAACTTAACGTTTTCCTGTTTAAGTCCTCCAGCTAAGATGAATCGGTCTTTGTCGAAAGGAAGCTGTTTAACTAAACGCCAATTAAACGTCGTCCCGTTACCGCCATGATATGGACCTGTTGCACTATCTAATAGTAAGTAATCTGCATCATCGTACTTTTGCGCAAGCTTTAAGTCATTCTCGTTACGAATACGGAATGATTTGATATATGGGATCGTTAACTGTTTACAAAATTCAGGTGTCTCATCTCCATGTAGTTGAACATAATCAAGACCTACTGTTTTAGCAGTCTGTTCGAGTTCTTCTAGTGAAGCGTTGACGAACACACCTACTTTTTTGACGTGCATGGGAAGTTGAGAAGAGATGTGTTTCGCTTTCTCAACAGTGACTCGCCTTTTACTCTCAGCAAATACGAATCCGATAAATTCTGCCCCAGCTTTAACAGCCTCATTGGCGTGTGTCATATGTTTTATACCGCAAATTTTTACTTGTGTCATTTCGTCACCTCCTAGACGATCAGTTGGTGTAATGCATCTGATACGTTCTCCGATCTCATGAGCGTTTCACCAACGAGAATGCCGTTTGCCCCAGCTTGGGAAACGCGCTTAGCATCTTCACTTGTTTTAATCCCGCTCTCGCTAATGATCATGACATTAGGGTCCTCAATTTGAGAGGCTAGCTGTTCTGTTACAGATATTTCAGTCTTGAACGTTTTTAAATCGCGGTTGTTAATGCCGATTATTTTAGCTTCTAAAGATGTAGCCATTTTTAGTTCTTCTTCGTTATGCACTTCGAACAACACTTCTAGACCAGATGTAAGCGCATAGTTGTATAAAGCTTTAAGTTGCTCTTTTGGTAGGGCAGCTGCAATGAGTAGAATGACATTAGCCCCAGCGCGCTTTGCTCGGTCGATTTGTACCTTATCGATGATGAAATCTTTGCATAAAACCGGAAGTTGAACAGTCTCTCTCACTTGCTTTAAATCTTCAATTGTTCCTTTAAAAAAAGGTTGGTCGGTTAATACAGAAATGGCTGTAGCCCCACTTTGTTCATACAACTTGGCTTGTTCTGGTGGCTCCATTCCAACATTAATGTCACCTTTTGAAGGAGAAGCGCGTTTGATCTCTGCAATAATAGACAGTTGATTCGATTGACGGAGTGAGTCATATAACGGTGTGATGTTCTGGTTCAAACCACCTTCACCTTCTAATGCGGGCTGTGATTTTAACAGTTCTACTTCTTCTCGTTTCTTATCTAAAATTCGATCTAAAATAGTGCCCATTATGAAATCTCCTTTACGTTTCTCTTTTCACTATAATTAATTAAGTAATTCAGTTTCTCTAAAGCACGACCTGATTGAATACTTTCGCGTGCTAAGTCAACACCTTCTTGAATTGAATTTGCAATACCAGATGAGAATAAACCAATTCCAGCATTGAATAGTGTTGTTTCATAATAAGCACCTTCTTTTCCAGATAACACGTCACGCAATATTTGTGCATTTTCCTTTGCGTCTCCACCGATAATGTCTGTGTTGGGATAAGTGTTTAACCCAACATCTTTTGGAGTTAATGTAAAAGGGATTAGTTCACCTTCTTCTAATAAAACAAAGTGGTTCTCACCAGCGAGTGACGCTTCATCCATATGACCTGCACCATTGACGACGATGCTTCTTTTACGCCCAAGTCGTTGTAAGACAGCGGCCATTTTCATTAAATGATCGCGACGGTAAACCCCTAAAAACTGTGTATCTAAAGTAACAGGATTCGTAAGTGGACCGATTAAATTAAAGATTGTTGGAACGTTCAAATCTTTTCTAACTTTCATAATGCGTTTCAATCGGTGGTGTACATATGGTGCAAATAAAAATGCAATACCATTTGTTTCGAGTAATTGCTCGACTTCATCACTCGTAAAATCAAGAGCAACACCGAGTTCCTCTAGTACATCAGCACTTCCTGTACGACTTGAGACGCTACGATTTCCATGTTTGGCAACTTTAGCCCCTGCACCTGCTAATACAAAGGCAGACGTTGTACTTATATTAAAGGTTTGTAAGCCGTCTCCACCTGTACCGCAATTGTCCATAATGCCGTTCAAACTTTTCTCAATAGGCATCGCTTTTTCACGAAGTACTTCTACAATAGCTGCGATTTCTTCTACAGATTCACCTCTAACTTTTAAAGCTGTGAGAACAGATGCAATTTCGCTGTCAGAGATCTCTTCACTAAATAAATGGTGTGCAACTGAAGTCATCTCTTGTTGGGTTAATCGGTTTCCTTCAACCAATCTTTGAAGAAGTTTCATTGTCATTCTCCTCTCGTGTTTTATTTAAAAACTGTTTTAAAATTTGTTTGCCTTCATTTGTCCCAATGGATTCTGGATGAAATTGGATCCCGAACAACGGGAATGTTTGATGCTCTATGGCCATTAGTTCGCCGTCATCCATGGACGTTGCTCTCCGTTTGAAGTAAGGTGGTAAAGTTTGTTCGTCTATAACTAGTGAGTGGTAACGCATCACTTGTAATGGTTGACTTAAGTAGGCAAACAAGCCATTACCTTTGTGTAAAATTAACGATTTCTTACCATGCATAATGACACTCGACTGTTTCACGCTAGCTCCAAATGTGACACCAATTATTTGATGACCTAAACAGATTCCTAATATAGGGATTTGTTTGTGGAGTTCGTGAACAAAGTGAATCGATTTTTGGTAATCCTTTGGCCTCCCTGGTCCAGGGGAAAGAACGATTCCTGAAATGTTCATACTTTTTACTTGTGATAGTTCAATTTCCTCTGGACGTCTCACTTCTACTGAATAACCTAATTCTTCGATATATTGGTAAATGTTATAGGTGAATGAATCATAATGGTCGATTAGTAAGATCAATTTAATTCACCTCCATAAGTGTTTTAGCTTTGTTTAATGTCTCTTCATATTCACTTTCTGGAATTGAGTCAAAGACAACACCAGCTCCCGCTTGAACATGTGCTAGGTGATCTTTAAGTATCATCGTTCGGATCGCTAAGGCAAAGTCGAAATTCCCGTTAATTGATAAATAACCGACAGCACCTGAATATGGACCACGCTTAGTTGGTTCTAAGTTGTTAATAATTTGCATCGCTCTAATTTTGGGTGCTCCACTAACTGTTCCTGCTGGTAGACATGCTTTCAATGCATCAAGCGGCGTTACACTTGTTTTTAACAATCCAGTAACTTCAGAAACGATGTGCATAACGACACGGTATCGTTCAATGACCATATATTTTGTCAGTTCAATAGTTCCAGGTTGAGCAACTCGACCAATATCATTTCTACCTAAATCGACTAGCATTTGGTGTTCTGCTATTTCTTTCTCATCAGTTAATAACTCATTTTCAATCTTTAGATCTTCTTCTCTTGTGTGGCCTCTTTTACGGGTGCCTGCAATTGGGTTTGTCGTTACTTGGTTGTCTCGAACTTTAACTAAGCTTTCAGGTGATGCACCTAATATGTGATAGTCATCGAAATCAATGAAATACATGTATGGTGATGGGTTATTCTTTCTGAGTTGACGGTAATAACTAAATGGGTCACCTTCGTATTCGGCTGTTAACCTTTGTGATAGAACGGCCTGGAATATTTCCCCTTCGTTGATTTGATCTTTTATTTGTTGAACTTTGTTTAAGTAATCTTTTTTAGGGATATTTGATTTAAATTCTCCCAATGTAAAATGCTGTTTGTTTATAGTTGTTTGGTTGTTTATTTGATGAATTAACTGCGTCATTTCCGTTTCTAAATTCATCTTTTCATTTGTAATCCACTGGTCAAATATAAAGCAGTGAATGTTTTGTAATAGGTGATCATATACGATGACTTTTTCATAAAACATAAAATGAATATCAGGCATATTTAGGTCGTCATTTTGTCCGAATCCGATTGGTTCAAATTGTTTGGCAATGTCGTATGCAATATATCCAACTCCACCTGACATGAAAGGAATATCAAAAGGTAAAGTAAGTCCTTCTTTAACTAGTTCAGATAAGCACTGTATCGGATCTCCATGGTTCGTACTGATTTCATTTGTTTGTAAATTGATTTCAGTATTTTCTTCTCCAAAAGCTTTAAACTCGTAATAAGGGTTTTCACCGATAAAAGAATAACGTCCAGTTTTTTCATGTTTAAGTGAACTTTCCAACAAAAACTTCTTTTCTCCATTAAGTTTCTGGAAAATAGAAATAGGTGTATGTTGATCACCCTCTATAACTTCGTGTTTATATTGAACCATGTGTTGTACCTCCTTCATTTTGGGTATAAAAAAAGTCCCCTGCACACACAATTTGTGTATACAGAGGACGATTCGATCGCGGTACCACCTCTATTGAAAAGCATACAGTATATACTTTCCCTCTCATTGTTTCAGGTACGGGAAGAGCTTGAATTCTAAAGGGGAAGACGTTTCAAATATAGCCCTTCCGATACCCTATCCTGTTAACGGTGGAAGTCCGAGTTGCCATACTGCGTTTCAGGCAACCTCTCGTAAGTCCATTCAACGATGTTGTTCACGCTAACTTCTCAGCACCGTTAGCTCTCTGTAATGACTTAACATTCGTCTACTTCTCTTACTCAACGATTTATTTTATTAATTTTTATGGTTTTGCGAAAATAAAAAAGGGCCTTCTGTCCTTAAATTTCTAAGGACGGAAGACCCGTGGTGCCACCTTAATTGACTGGAAAATCCAGTCCGCTTAACGCGTATCGAAGCTTGATGCTTGAATACGTGTCTCTTGTAACGATGAGACGTTCGCCAACCTTAGTAGTCGCTAGACGTTCGGTTGGAGGCTCAGAAGTCCATTCATTTAGTTCATTACACTAGTTCACAGCAACCACTAGCTCTCTGAAGTAACTAACTAAACTACTTCTCTTCATCAATGCCAATCCGTTTTTAGATTTGATACTTATCATATGGTATCACTTTATGTTTTGTCAACCTTTATTATTCAAAAAATGCTACATAAGCCTAGAAAATTAGTCTGATTGTGTTTCTTAATTAATTCGTTTAGCATAATTTATAATAGGGAATATGTTTTCTAGTATAGTTTAAATGGAGGACCATATGTTTCAAGTATTTAACAATAGCCTAAATGATTTTCGAAAAACTTATCCTAAACATATTACGTTCGCTTTAATATACACGGTTTTAACAAGTGTTCTTTTTATGCCGATCATTTCGTTTATATTCAATAGAATTTTAATGTTGATTGGTGCACCGACAGTTATTAATCATGATGTTTATAGTATCGCATTAAGTTATTCTGGTGCTATCGCTCTAACTGTCGTTGGATTAATGGTTTTTGCCCTAATATTTATAGAGTTTGGCGTTTTTATTGTTCTAGCTCAACAACATTTTTTTAATCAGTCGATTACTTTAGCTAACGCTTTTTTAACAGCTGTATCGAAAACGCCAAAGTTGATTAGTGTCAGTATTTTACCGTTAATAATGGTGTTGTTTTTACTTGTGCCGTTTGTGGAAACACCAATTGACCGGGTCGTTTATGACTTGAACATGGATATATTATATTCAGGACATTTGTCGTTGTCTTATTTATCTATTGCGGTTTACTTTGGACTGTTAGTGCTTGTACTTTACATTATTTTAAGGTGGATTTTCGCAATTCATTATATCGTCATCGAAGGGCTGAGTGTAAGAAAAGCGATTAAACAAAGTATGCGTTTAACAAAAGGAAATAAGAAGTCTGTATTAGTAAATGTAATTGCTATTAACTTGTTGATTTTCGCATTTAGTACACTGTTAATTTACCTTATATCACTAATTCCATCTGGTATGGTAGGCACGATTATCGGTGACTTAATTGAGCATTACTTAGTAACGATCTCAACGGTTATTGCTGCACTATCCACTTTAGTTTTAGTGCCGATTAATATGATTATTTTAACGAGGTTGTTTTACCAATTTAAACAAAATTATGACGAAGTAAAAGATGAATTAATAGTTGTCAAAAGTAAAAAGCTGGCCAAGACAGAACGTAAAGCGTTTAAGTTCTTTAAAAGCAAACGTTATTTAGTCGTGCTGTTGTTAATTGTTTACGTTACAGGCGTTTTTGCTTATAACCAAACAGTGAGCGGGAATTTAGTGTACTTAGATTGGAGTGTAGAAGTTGCCTCACACCGAGGCGATTCAGTCAATGCACCGGAAAACTCAATGAGCGGTGTCCAATCAACAATTGAAAAGGGGATTAACGTCATTGAGGTTGATATACAGTTAACAAAAGACGGTGTCGCTGTCTTACATCACGATATGAGTTTAATGCGGATGGCTGGTGAACCAGAGCGAATAAGTGAATTAACGTATGAAGAAGTGGCTGAGCTTGAGATTGGGTCTTCATATTCCGATGAGTTTGCAGGTGAGCCGATCCCGAAACTAGAAGATGTTTTTGAAGTGGCTCAAGAAGCAGGTGTTCGACTTTTATTAGATTTAAAACCTGATGATAATGAAGCAGAGTTAGCTCAAGAAATTGTTCGTTTAATTGAAGAATATGAAGCGGAAAATGACTTTTACGCAATGGCGTTTAATAACGAGGTGTTAAGAGAAATCCGTGCATTAAATGGCGATATTTATATTGGGCAAATTCTATTTACCGCTGTTGGAGATTTATCTCGTTTAGATGTGGATTTTTATACGGTACACCAAACGATGTTATCAGAAAGTTTAGTTGAAGAAGCTCGTCAAGACGGGCGAGGGGTTTGGGTATGGTCGACGAACATTGACCGAACAGCAAACCAAATTTTACAGTATGATGTCGATGGGATTATTACGAAAACACCTGATGTTGTATTAAGGATGTTTGAACTGAGAGAATAAAAAAGATTGCGCTTTGAATAGCGCAATCTTTTTTAGTTTATTTCTCTTCCGAAAATGTTAAGATAGCCAAAATAGTAAGACATAAACACTGTAAGGAAAAGCGCTCCAACCATACTTCCGAAGAATACCCAATCGCGTCTACAGACTTTCATTTCGTGGTAGTGGGTACGGTTACGGTCACCTGTAAATCCTTTAGATTCCATTGCGTTCGCCACACGTTCCGCTTTACGGATCGCATTAGCTAGTAACGGAATCGAATACCTTTTAAACTGTTGAATCCTTCCTTTTATCCCTTTAGCACGACCAACTCCACGTATACGGTGGGCTTGGCGTAAAATTTCAAGCTCATGCTTAAAAGTAGGGAGGAAGCGATAACCAGCTAATACGCCGTAAGTTACTTTTGGTGGAAGTTTTAGTTGTTGCATTAAGCTGAGCATTAACTTTGTTGAATCTGTTGTTAAAATAAACAGTAATGATAATGCGATAAAACATAGCGACCTTAATGCTAAGCTAATCGATACCAATAAGGCTTCCGTTGTCACTTGAAAATACCAAAACTCAAATAAAATAGCTCCACCTTGGAACGACTCACTCGTATATAGCATTCGCGTCCAACTAAAAGACAGGATGAACAAAACAAACGGCGAGAAAATGAGTAACCATCGTTTCAGTGATATATCAGTAAAAGCGAAAGTAATGAGAATAATAAAGATCAAATACACAAGTGGTGTAAATATATCGAACATTAAACCGAGCAAGACGCCAGGAACTAAAATGCTCCAGCCTTTACTGTAGGATTAATAGACGAGATCATATGTCTCACCTACTTCTTGCCCGTACCGAAGACGGTCTGGTAGTCGTAACCTAGCTTGTTCTAGAAGCGCATCTTGTTTCCACAATTGGTGTGGATGGCCTTCATAAGCCACTTGTTGATCGTTAATGACATAAACCTGATCACAATACAAATCGACTAAGTTCATGTCATGGGTTACAAATACAATTGATGTCCCTTTAGCTTGAAGATTTTTTACAATAGTCATTAATTCATCTGTCGTTTGCGCATCTTGACCAAAGGTTGGTTCGTCAAATAGTAATAAGTCTGGCGTTTCATCTAACATTGTTGCAACACTTAGTCGGCGTTTTTGCCCACCACTTAAAGAAAAAGGGTTGCTCCATTTATGAGCACTTAACTGAAAATTGTGGAGCAATTGTTCAGTCCGCTCTTTTATGACATCTTCACTATATCCGTTTAACGTCATCCCAAATGATACTTCGTCATAAGTCGTATCGGTAATGAATTGGTGTTCTGGATTTTGAAAGACAAAGCCATATGTTGTCTAAGTTTTTGTTCTTTCCACTTTTGCATGGACTGTCCTAAAAACGTGATATTTCCTTTGTTAGGTTTTAAGATGCCAGCCATAAGTTGGAGTAATGTCGATTTTCCTGCGCCGTTTTCACCAACAATAGCCACCATTTCACCTTTATTTAGTTTCATGTTAATGTCTTTAAGAATTAACGTCTTTTTGCGGCTAAAGCTAACGTTATTAATAACCATGCCAGCTTCGGAATTTTCATTTATTACTTCGTTTTGAGGTTTTAACATCTGCTTTTGATAAACTTTAGGAATGAAAAGTCCTTCATTTTCAATTAATGTTTTGTTTGTTGTAAAAAGTGATTTTGGTGAATCATCAGCACTAACTGTCCTTGTTTATTTAAGACGAGCACACGGTCAGTGAAGGTTAACCAATCATCAGCTTTATGCTCGATAATGAAATCGATTTTTCAGTCTCTAGTTTTAAGTCTTTGATTAAATTAACAAACTCTAAACTAGATACAGGATCTAAATTAGCTGTTGGTTCATCTAAAATGATTAATTCAGGGTCTAATAATAGGACAGAAGCAAGGGCGACCTTCTGTTTTTGTCCGCCTGAAAGTTCATGAATATTGTGATACTTGTAATCGGTCATCCCAATCGTTTCTAATATTTGATCGATCTTAGGCTCGATTTCTTCTCTTGGTGTTTGAATGTTCTCTAATGTGAAAGCGAGTTCATTCTCAACTGTGATCATACAAAATTGACTCTCAGGATCTTGGAATACAATACCCACGTTTTGGTTGAGCTCACCATTCTCAAAGTCTTCAATGTTAGTTTTTTTGAAAAAGATGTCCCCTGATGCGACACCTTCTACTGCATCAGGGTATAAACCATTTAAACATAATGAGATTGTCGATTTGCCTGAGCCACTCGGTCCCATCAATAAAACTGTTTCATCTTTGTTAATGGTGAAACTTACTTCAGAGATTAGTGGTTCATTTATTTGTTCATAATCAAATGAGAATTGATTGACTTCAATCAGCGGTTTAAGCTGCGTCATTTCTTTCACGTTTCTTTTGCAGCTCCTTTCCTAATGCATAGCCACGAAGACACCCGTTTTTGCTAATTGGTCACTTATCCATTTACCGAGTAAGCCAGCTAGTAGAGCGCCACTGATCATTCTAATGATGAACATGACCGCAACTAACCCAATTGCATATGCATAAAAGCCTGATTGAAAGTAATGCCATGGGAAGCTAAAGACAGCGGCAAACACACCTGCTGCTATTAAGACACGTAAACGATAGTCACGCCATTTCGTTACTGCAAAGGCGAATTCAGCTCCTAAACCTTGGATCGCTGCTGAAATGATTAACATTGGACCAGCAGGGCTCCCGATTAAAACTTGAACCGTACCAGCAATTAATTCTGAAGTAAATGCTGCACCTGGTTTTCGGATAATATAAGCTGCGATAATGGATACGATAAACCAAATACCAAAAATAAACTCATACCCAAGTGGACCTAAACCAAATGGTGTAAGAAAACCGACTAAACCTTGCCCAATACCGAATGCTAAAAGGTAAATAACAGCAAATACTACCCCTAGAATGGAAAGTAAAACAATTTCTTTAAGATGCCATTTATTCGTCATACTGAACCTCCGAATTATTTATTTGATGGACTGTTCGCTGAAATTGTGAACGTCATCGTCGTGTGGGATACTTTATCTTGTACAGCTTCAAACGATTCTTCCATAGCGTTGAAGATATCTTTAACATCGCCATCTAGACGCGTCATATAATGAGAAGCACTCACTTCGACACCACGAGCCTTTGAAAGGTCGATTTGTTCATAAATTTTATCCATATAATCTTCACGGCCTAAAGGATAAAGAGAGAATTTACACCCAGCTTGTTGATCGACTGTTTGTGATTTTTCTAGGTTCATAGGTTCATCCGTTTCAGCCATATAAACATCAGCTTCATTATCTCCAGGGCAGCCGATTGAGAATGTGCCACTCATCGCAACATGTTCACCTGTTTTAGCTGCGTGAAGGAAAATCGCCTTCGTTACATCAAAGACGTGGACCATTTTTCCGCGTACACATGTTGTTACATCATCAGTGTCTTTCCACACCTTTGTGCTATCGACTTCATCTAGTGCTGATAAAATAATGTCGACGAAGTTGTCACTCATTGGGTATAGAGTGAATTGGCACCCCGCGATTCTGCTTGTTCCACATTGTTGATTTGTCATGAAAATCTCCTCCTTAAAAATAGTAGATTCGTATAGTTGTTAGCCTATTTAGTAGTCAATTCCCTTAGCTAACAATAAAAAAACTGCATCCCGTGGGAATGCAGTTCAGCTTGTGTTAATCATGAATTTAGACATGAAGCTTCACCGCACTTCCCCACGCTAGTATTACCTAGTTCGGGTCATAAGGGTCAGGTTTACACCTTCTCAGCCACAACTGTAGCTCCCCTAGTGCTTGTAACTCACGTATGCAGTTTTGTTATACTTATAGCATAATAAATCTATTAACATTTGTAAACTAAAAAATGAAAGGTAACTTCTCATGAATCAAAAACCTGTTATTCAAAATACGAAAGAGTTTGTGCGGGCAAAGCTAGAACAAGAAGGCACTGGACATGATTGGTGGCACATTGCAAGAGTTGTTGAAATGACAAAAACAATAGCCGAAGATGAAGAAGCTAATCCGTTTATTTCTATTATGGCTGCATTATTACATGATTTGATTGACGATAAAGTTGTAGTAGACAAAGAAGAGGCTTTACATGAGGTTATAAATTGGTTAAGCAGTCAACAAGTTAATGGGCATGACCAAGTACATATTTTAAACATCATCCAAACGATTTCTTTTAAGGATGGTAACAACCATCTAACTAGTTTAGAAGCGCAAGTCGTTCAAGATGCTGATCGATTAGATGCGATTGGTGCTATTGGCATTGCAAGATGTTTTACTTTTGCTGGGTCGAAAGGAAACTTAATTCATGACCCTCATGTGGAACCAGAGTTAAATATGTCTCAAGAACAGTATCGAGAGAAAAATGGGACAGCTATTAATCATTTTTATGAAAAACTATTGAAGTTAAAAGAACTAATGAATACTTCGACGGGGTATAAACTAGCTGAAAAAAGACATCAGTTTATGGAACAATATTTAGAACAATTTTATGGAGAGTGGAAAGGTAAGCGGTAATTTTAGGTTAGGTTTACGACAATTCGTGGAATACTAACAGTTAGAGAATTTAAACGGAGGAAGGCGATGGTTATGTTAACGTATATGAATTATATCAATCAGTTAGATCAAAACTCACACGAGTCATACGCATTAGTTAATCCACATACGAAAGAAGAAATTATTAGAATCCCAGAGTGTCCAGATGACCAGATGGAAGAAGTGATTCAAAAGGCTGAAAGCGCATTTAGAAAGATGAAAAGTATGCCAGCATATGAACGTTCAGAAATATTAGATCGATCAGCTCAAGTGGTATCAGATTATAACAATTTATTTGCTGAGACGATTGCAAAAGAGTCAGGTAAACCGATGAAATACGCTTTAGGTGAAGTAGATCGGACCGTGCAAACGTTGAAATTTTCAGCTATTGAAGCACGTAAGCTTGAAGGTGAATCAATCCCATTAGATGCAGCCCCGAATGGAGCGGGAAGAGATGCCTACACAATTTTCGAACCAATTGGTGTTATTGGAGCCATCACCCCATTTAATTTCCCATTAAACTTAGTCGTTCATAAAGTAGGGCCAGCCATTGCCGCTGGAAATTCAATTATCGTCAAACCAGCAGAAAAAACACCTCTTTCAGCGATATTACTTCGTGAGGCTTTAGTTGAAGCAGGCCTCCCAGAAAATGCATATCACGTCATAACAGGTGATGGACCGAGACTTGGGCAAGTGTTACTTAAAAGTAACGCAATCAAAAAGGTGACGTTTACAGGAAGTCTGAAGTTGGGCGTGAGATTAAGTCGCAAGCAGGATTGAAAAAAGTAACACTTGAGTTAGGCAACAATTCGGCTTTATATATTGATAAAAGTCAACAAGACCGTGTGAAAGATATTGCTAAACAAACTGTAACAGGTGCATTTTCTTACAATGGACAAGTTTGTATAAGTACACAGCGAATTTATGTCCATGAGAGTTTAATCGATCCGTTCTTGAAAGAGTTTAAGAGTGAAACAGAAAAGCTCATCTACGGTGATCCGTTAGATCAAACGACAGACATTTCTAACTTGATCGATGAACCTTCCCAAGAAAGGTTATTAGAGTGGATTAGTGAGGCTGAAACGAGTGGTGCGGAAGTTGTTACAGGTGTACACAAGTGAATGGAGGACTTAAGCCGACGATTTTAAAAGATGTAAAACCTCAATCGAAAATTTATAAAGAAGAAGCTTTTGGGCCAGTCGTCATTGTGAATACAGTTGAAAGTGGAGAAGAAGCACTTCAATCGATTAACAATAGTCAGTACGGCTTGAATGCAGGTGTGTTTACGAACGATATGAAACAAGCACTTCAATTTGGTCACGAATTAAATGTAGGCCAAGTCCTCATAAACGATTTACCAACGTTAAGGTTTGATCATATGCCTTATGGGGGTAGAAAAAACTCTGGGTATGGTTATGAAGGTGTAAAATACGCAATTCAAGAAATGGTTAATCGTAAAATGATTAGTTTAAATTATACGTTTTAGAGTATGGTAATCTCTCCTAATGTGAAGGAGAGATTATTTTTTGTGATAAATTACTTTGACAGACAAAGTAATGTGTTGTAAAGTTTACTTAAAGAGGTGAAAATAATGGCTAGTAATATATCAACGGATTTAATACGCGGGCATACTTCAACGATTATTTTAAATATTCTAAGGCAAGGTGACAGTTATGGTTATGAGATTTATAAGAAGATTATTGAGTTAAGTGATCAACAATATGAGTTAAAAGAAGCAACTTTGTATACAGCTTTTCGCCGTTTACAGTCAGATGGTCTAATAGAAGCTTATTGGGGAGATGAAACACAAGGCGGTCGAAGGAAGTACTATCGTATAACCGATGAAGGGTTAGTACGGTATGAAGAAAGTCGAAAAGAATGGGAATTTGCTAAAGAAGTTTTAGAACAGCTTATAAAGGGAGGAAATGACATTGAATCTTAATCAGGAAGTTAAAAGGTATGTTGATGATTTATTTTATGGAGTAGGGGAAAGTCAACAACTATTTGACTTAAAACAAGAGTTAGTAACGAATATGCATGAAAGAATTTCAGATTATAAATCCAAAGGTATGACAGATGAGGAAGCTTTAAAGGAAGCTCAAGCATCAATGGGGGATCTAGGTGGATTAGTTGAAGATATGCGAGAACATGGGAAAGATCAAGCAAGACAAGAAGTTTACTCATCAATGACAAATCGAATTGCAATTGGTTCTTTAGTAATTGGTACTGTACTCATATTGTTTGGTTTATTAATGTCTGTAAGTATGTTTTTTATGGAAGTTGAGGCTGTAGCCATACCTGGAACGGGTATTTTTGCCGTTGTTGGGGGTGCGATTTTAACTTATGGGTTACTGGCTAAGGAAACAGAGAAGTATTATGCTATGAGTAGTATTCGAGCAATGCTTTACGCATCCGCAATCGGAACAATTTTATTTGCCATATTTGTAGCTTTAACTTCAGGATTAGCAACAGGTGAGATGTTTGTTGCGATTACCTCGTTTACAGTCTTTTTTGTGATTGGGTTTGGCTTGTTATTAGCATTACTTTTAACAACAAAAGTACGACGCCGTAAAGATTAGATCATTAAACTATTTTCATCGTATGATGGTCATGGTTAATATCTTGTTGAATAGGTTTTTCCTTAGGGAAATTAATAAAAATTAAAAGAATAACAATACACGTAACCCCTAACAAGATCAACTCATGCTTAGACTTGAAGCGTGAGTTGTTCTTTTTTATGAGAGCCGTCATCACAAATAATGATGTCCCTGTAAGGAGAAGAAGGCCAATTAATAAAATAAATAATCCTTCTGATAGTGGAAGCATAACAATTAACATCGCTCCCATCATGGCAGCCATAATACCAGTAAACGTTCCTTCAAGTTGAGCAAGTCCATCTGAAAACATTCCCATAATAACCCCTGTTAAAGATGCGAACCCACAACTAACCAACGTACTCACAAGCAGACTATAATCAAAAATAATTCCAAATAAAAAGCCATACACAAAACCAAACGTCATGCTAACGACCATAATGAGTACCATCATCGCCATACTAAAGGTTCGGTCTTTGTTTTGGTGTAAGGCGAAAAAGACAATTAGTATGTTAAGGGAAAGGATGAAAAATGAGAAAACTTCTGCTGGCATATAAGTTGTCCTCCTTTACTTTTATAAATTTTATGAGTAAAGATTCAAGTTATGTTAAGTAATTAACAAATACATAGTAGGGGTATTGTCATTGTGGTGAACGATAACAAAATAGGCGCCCTATTAACTTAAAATGATTTGACAATAATACTGTAGGGGGGTATAGTAATTATAGAAACGCTTAGGAGGTGTTCTTAATGTCACAAAATGAAAATATAGATCCAAAAATGGTTTCTGATGAGGAGCCAGTCGTACCGCGTACGAACTCAGAAAAAGAACAGATGCTTAATCGATTAAAGCGAATTGAAGGCCAAGTTCGAGGTTTGCAAAAAATGATTGAAGAAGACCGTTATTGTGTCGATGTATTAGTTCAAATATCTGCAGTTAACGCGGCATTAAATAAAGTTGGTTATTCGATGATGGAACGTCATGCGAGAATGTGTGTTCACCAAGCAGCTAAGCAAGGTGATGGGGACGAATATATGGAAGAGTTAATGAAAGTCGTGCAACAATATACGAAATAAAGGGGGGTGCAACTAATGAAAGAGACAAGGTTGAACGTGGAAGGAATGACGTGTGCAGCATGCTCAACACGAATAGAAAAAGTCCTTAACAAAATGGATGGTGTTGAGGCAAACGTCAACCTTTCAATGGAACGAGCGGATGTTAAGTATGATGAAGAGCAAGTTTCAGTTGATGATGTTGTAGAGAAGATTGATCAATTAGGTTACGGCGTAAGAGAAGAAAAAGTTGAGCTTGATATTAAAGGCATGACATGTGCAGCATGCTCAACGCGTCTCGAAAAAGGTTTATCTCGAATGGATGGTATTAGTGAAGCAAACATCAACTTAACAACTGAATCAGGCACGATTTCTTATACCCCTGGTATGGTATCGATAGAAGACATTCAAGAGAAAGTTAAAAAGTTAGGTTTTGAAGCTCTGTTAAAGCAAGACCAAGAAGAAAAAGAGTCTTCAAAAGAAAAAGAAATCCGAAACCAAAAGGTCAAATTTATTATTGCAGCGATTTTCTCTGCACCTTTACTATTAACGATGCTCGGCCATCTACCGTTTGCACCGAACCTATCAGCACCTGCCTGGATTGAATACCCTTGGACC
The DNA here is from genome assembly GCF_000269905.1 of Alkalibacillus haloalkaliphilus C5. Lineage (GTDB taxonomy): Bacteria > Bacillota > Bacilli > Bacillales > Alkalibacillaceae > Alkalibacillus > Alkalibacillus haloalkaliphilus_A. Next base: position 4,269 of record NZ_AKIF01000028.1, on the reverse strand, counting down.
CAGTTTGTATTAGCAGCTGTCGTTCAGTTTTACATTGGTGCACAGTTTTATAAAGGTGCATACCGTTCACTAATTAATAAAAGCGCCAACATGGACGTATTAGTCGCATTAGGTACAACAGCAGCATTTATGTACAGTTTCGTTCAATCGGTGTTATGGCAAATGGGTGCTGTACATCATGCTGAACTTTATTACGAAGCGAGTGCAATTATTATTACGCTCGTTGTACTTGGTAAGTATTTAGAAGCAGTCGCCAAAGGGCGTACAACAGTTGCGATTACACAATTGCTCAACTTACAAGCTAAAGAAGCAACCGTGTTAAAAAATGGTGAAGAAGTTCAAGTTCCAGTTGAAGAAGTTCAAGTCGGTGACCACATCGTCGTTCGCCCAGGTGAAAAAATTCCGGTAGACGGTGAAGTGTTAGAAGGGACGACTTCGATTGACGAATCAATGATTACTGGTGAAGCAATCCCTGTTGATAAACAACAAGAATCAACAGTTATAGGTTCAACGATTAACAAAAACGGTACGATTACAATGGTTGCAGAAAAAGTCGGAAAAGATACAGCTTTAGCAGGCATTATTAAAATCGTAGAAGATGCTCAAGGATCTAAAGCCCCTATCCAAAGAATGGTTGATAAAATATCAAGCATTTTCGTGCCAATCGTTGTCGTTATTGCAATTGCAACATTTGCCGTTTGGTTCTTTATCGTTAACCCGGGCGTTTGGGCACCTGCTCTTACCGCATCGGTAGCAGTGCTTGTGATTGCTTGTCCGTGTGCTTTAGGACTTGCGACGCCAACTTCTATTATGGTTGGAACAGGACGTGGAGCTGAAAATGGTATTCTGTTTAAAGGTGGAGAGTATTTAGAAGGTACTCAAGGTATTCAAGCTGTACTATTAGATAAAACAGGAACCATTACAGAAGGTCGTCCACGTGTTACAGATGTAAAAACAATCTCAGGTGATGAACGAGATTTTGCATTAATCGCAGCAGCTGAGAAGCGCTCTGAACACCCATTAGCTGAAGCGGTTATTGCATATGCAACAGAACAAGGTGTTGAAGTGAACAACCCTAATCAGTTTGAAGCCATTACCGGCCACGGTGTTCAAGCATCAATTGACGAATCAAACGTATTAGTTGGAACTCGTAAATTGTTAACGGAACAAGGTATTGAGGTGACTCAAGCAGAAGAAGTGCTACAACAGTTTGAAGACGAAGGAAAAACAGCTGTATTAGCAGCAATAGATGGACAGTTACGCTTTGTTATTGCAATTGCGGATACTGTTAAATCAACTTCTAAGCAAGCAATCGAAGCGTTACAAAATGACGAAATTGATGTTTATATAATGACAGGTGATAACAGAAGAACAGCAAGTGCCGTTGCACGTGTAGTCGGCATTCCTGAAGTTAATGTAATCGCAGAAGTATTACCAAAGCATAAAGCTGATCAAGTAGAAAAACTACAGCAAGAAGGCAAAAAAGTTGCTATGGTTGGAGACGGTATTAATGATGCTCCTGCATTGGCAATGGCTGATATTGGAATGGCGATTGGAACAGGAACAGATGTTGCGATTGAAGCAGCAGACGTCACACTAGTTGGTGGCGACTTAAACAATATTCCAAAAGCGATTAAACTAAGTAAAAAAACAATGCGAAACATTCGCCAAAACTTATTCTGGGCATTCTTCTATAACTCAGCAAGTATTCCAATTGCAGCATTAGGCTTCTTGGCACCTTGGGTAGCTGGTGCAGCAATGGCATTTAGTTCGGTTTCTGTATTGACGAATTCGTTGAGATTGAAAAGGCAGAGAATATAGTTGACAAATAATTAGAAATATTGTAAGATTTAATTACATTCATAATTAAGGTCACAGAACCTGCTAAAATAAGGCCTCTGTGCCGGAATTGATCCTTTTAGGGTCTAAAAGAGTCTATCTCATTTGAGTTAGGCTCTTTTATTTTTGTTGGAAATTAATAGAATTTTCAGATATAATTATATTTACATACATAATAGGGAGGATTTTACATGAGTTCGTATAATGGAACTTATACTTTAGGCCTAGATATAGGGATTGCTTCTGTTGGATGGGGAATTATTGATGAAGATCAAAATATAATTGATGCAGGTGTGCGACTCTTTCCAGAAGCGGATGTCAATAACAACGAAGGAAGAAGAGGGTTTAGAGGTGCGAGAAGATTACTAAGACGTCGTCGTCATCGTTTAGAACGGATTAAACGTTTGCTTATATCATATAACATAATTGATCAGGAACTAAACTTAGACTATGACTCTATTGAAACGCCCTATCACATTAGAGTTAAAGGGTTGAATGAACCTTTAACAAAAAATGAATTAGCTATTGCTCTCATTCATCTAGGTAAACGTCGCGGGATTCATAATGTTGAAGCGGTTGAAGATGAGAAGGGGAATGAAGGGTCTACGAAAGAACAATTAAATAAAAATGCACAGGCGTTGCAAAATCGTTTTGTATGTGAGCTACAGTTAGAACGTTTAGAGCAATTTGGTGAAGTGCGTGGACATGACAACCGATTTAAAACAGATGATTATGTGAATGAAGCACGTAAAATATTAGAGACTCAATCGAATCATCACGATGAAATCGATCAACATTTTATTGAACAATATATTGAGTTAATAGAAAACCGACGTGAATATTGGGAAGGCCCTGGGCAAGGTAGTGAGTACGGCTGGGATGAAGATATTCATAAGTGGTATGAACAAATGATGGGACGCTGTAGTTATTATCCTGATGAACTTAGAGCAGTTAAAGAATCTTATTCTGCTCAATTATTTAATGCATTAAATGAGTTGAATAACTTAACGATTTCACGTTCTGAGAATGATCGTTTAACGAAAGAGGAAAAGGAAGAGATTATTAATAATGTTTATAAAAAGTATAAAAACCCTTCACTGAAACAAATTGCGAAGAAAGTTGGTATTGGTGAGCATGATATTCGTGGGTATCGTGTTAACTCAAAACAAAAACCACTTTTCACACCATTAACGATTTATCATGACGTCAAAAAAGTCACCGAGAAAACTGAAATTTTGGAAGACTCTCAAGCACTTGATGAAATTGCTGAAATAGCAACAATCTACCAAACACCAACTGACGTTAAACAAGAATTAGAAAAACTAGACTTACCATTAAAGGAGAAAGAGCTAGATGAATTAAAACTGCTAAGTTACTCAGGAACTCATTCACTCAGTTTAAAACTTATTCATCAAATGTTGCCTGACTTATGGGAAACAAATGATAATCAAATGCAGTTATTTTCTAAATACGGGTTAAAACCGAAAGAGATTGATTTAACCGGTCGAAAGTATTTGCCTTATAACCATATAGATGATTGGATTTTATCGCCAGTTGTGAAGCGGTCATTTAAACAATCGATTCGAATAGTTAACGAAGTGATGAAACAATATGGTGAACCGAAAGAAATTGTTGTTGAGCTAGCACGAGAATCTTCAAGTGATGATCGCAAGGCTTTTTATAAAAAGTTACAAAAAGATAACCAAGAAATTAATCGACAAGTTGAAGAAAAATTAGCCACAGCAGGGCGTGAAAAGAAGAAGGGTATCTTCAATAAGTTGAGGTTATGGCATCTACAAGATGGCTTATGCATGTACTCTTTAGATTCTATCAAAATTGATGATTTATTGAATCATCATGAAAAATATGAAATAGATCACATCATTCCAAGATCAGTATCATTTGATGATTCACAAAAAAATAAAGTGCTTGTCAAAACTGATGAGAACCAAAAGAAAGGCAATCGAACTCCGCATCAATATTTAAAGTCTGGCGAAGGTGAGATTAGTTACGATAAGTTTAAAACACATGTATTACAGATGGCCAAGAACCCGCAAAAGATGCCGAAGAAGAAAAAAGAGTATTTATTAGAAGAACGTGATATTAACAAATTCGACCTTCAAAAAGAATTTATTAATCGAAATCTGGTTGACACGCGTTATGCGACACGAGAACTATTAACTTTGTTAACATCTTTCTTTAAAGAAAATAATCGTTTAGTTCATGTAAAGTCAATTAATGGTGGGTTTACAGATTTCTTAAGGAAACAGTGGCGATTCCCGAAAGAACGCGGGGCAGATTTTAAACACCATGCTGAGGATGCGCTCATTGTTGCGATGGCCGGTTACTTATTTGACCATAATAAAAAGTTGAACAAACATAATGCCGTAATGACAGAGGCAAAAGTAGCTGATGCTGAGACTGCCAAGG
>NZ_AKIF01000027.1 GCF_000269905.1 Alkalibacillus haloalkaliphilus C5 | reverse complement strand
TAAGAAATATTCCACCAATACACGAATTACTTAATGACAATAAAATAGTTGCTGAAATTGAACAACATAACATCTCATATGAAGAAGCGAAACAATCTTTACAAGACACCGTTCAGTCTCTTCGTGAGGAAATACTAAACGGTGAATTCTCAAATATAAGTGTAGAAGATTTGTTTGATTTAGTAATAGAAAAGACGCTCAAACAAATAGAAGAACATAAAATGCATAACTTACATTCTGTTATTAATGGGACAGGAACTATTTTACATACAAATTTAGGGCGAGCGCGACTAGCAACTCAAGCTATAGACCACGTCGTTAATAGCGCTTCATATTATTCAACTTTAGAATATGATGTAACTACTGGTAAAAGAGGATCAAGACATGACTTAGTAGAACGCTATATTACAAATTTAACAGGTGCTGAATCTGCCATGGTTGTTAATAATAATGCGGCAGCTGTTTACATGGTTTTATCAAGTTTTGCCAAAAACTATGAAACCATTGTGTCACGGGGAGAACTGGTTGAAATTGGGGGAAGCTTTCGCGTGTCATCGATTATGGAAGAAAGCGGTACACAACTTAAAGAAATTGGGACGACAAACAAAACGCATTTATTCGACTACGAACAAGCGATTCATAACGATACGAAAATGATTATGAAAGTGCATACGAGCAATTTTTATATGAGCGGCTTCACTTCCAGTGTAGATCGTGAAGATTTAGCAAGCCTAGCTCAGCGCCACAACTTAATTTACTATGAAGATTTAGGTAGTGGATTACTGTATAATTTGAGTGATCAAGGAATAACTGATGAACCAGTTGTAAAAGATGTAATCGCAAAAGGGGTCGACCTTGTTTCATTCAGTGTAGATAAATTGTTAGGTGGACCACAAGCAGGTATTATTGCTGGTAAGAAAGAGTATATCAATGCCCTAAAAAAACACCAATTGGCTAGAGTATTAAGAGTTGATAAGATGACTTATGCAGCACTTGAAGAAACACTTCGGCTGACATTAACTAATCAGGTTGAACAAATACCTACGTTACGTGACATACTAAAAGACTCTAGTACCGTACAAAATGAAGTCATGGTATTTTTAGAGCAATTAAAAGATCTTAATCAATTAATAGTAGAGTCTTTAGAAATGAAATCAAAAGTAGGGGGAGGTACATTACCTGAAGTAGAACTAGATTCTTTTGGAATTAAAGTCCAATGTCGAGTGCAAACAGCTGAGCAGTTAAGCCAACAGTTGCGCACATGTTCGCCCCCAATCATTGTTAGGGTTGAAAATAGTTCGGTTATGATCGATTTTAGAACTTTGGAACGTCATGAACAGGATGAAATAAAAAAAGCATTACAAGCAATCAATAATCGGTTCAAGTAAGCGTTTTCATGCAAAAATTTTAGTTTTAATGTTTTACTTCTATATCTTTTTAATATAAAATGAATACGTGCAGAAATATTGGCTTTTCTGTAGAAAAACGCTAATTAATTTAATGAGACGAAACATTACATAGTTAAGGGGGTAAAGTAACATGGTAGCTAATCTTTCTTCAAATGCAAAAAAGCAGTTTGAACTTAATGGTAAGACTTATAACTATTACCATCTAAAAGCACTAGAAGAAAAAGGTCTAGGTAACGTATCACGTCTACCTTATTCAATTCGCGTACTTTTAGAATCAGTTCTACGTCAATATGACGGTCATGTTATTAAAGATGAACACATTGAAAAACTAGCAAAATGGGCTGATGGTGAAAAGGTAGATGTTCCTTTCAAACCATCTCGTGTTATTTTGCAAGACTTTACTGGGGTGCCAGCAGTAGTAGACTTAGCATCTCTACGTAAAGCAATGGTTGATATGGGTGGAAGCCTGATCAAATTAACCCTGAAGTACCAGTCGACTTAGTAATTGACCACTCAGTTCAAGTTGACAGATATGGTACAGCGGACTCACTACGTGTCAATATGGAAATGGAATTCCAACGCAACAAAGAGCGTTATGAGTTCTTACACTGGGCACAGAAAGCATTCGATAACTACCGTGCTGTACCACCAGCAACAGGTATCGTGCACCAAGTTAACTTAGAGTACATTGCTAACGTTGTACACGAACGACAACAAGAAGACGGCACTTATGATGCATTCCCAGACACACTAGTAGGTACTGACTCACATACGACGATGATCAACGGTTTAGGTGTTCTAGGTTGGGGTGTCGGTGTATTGAAGCAGAAGCAGGTATGCTAGGTCAGCCTTCATACTTCCCAACACCTGAAGTAATCGGTGTTAAACTAACAGGTAGTTTCCCAGAAGCTACTACAGCAACAGACTTAGCGTTAAAAGTAACGCAAGTATTACGTGAGAAGAACGTAGTAGGTAAGTTCGTTGAATTCTTCGGTCCAGGCCTAACTGAAATGCCACTTGCAGACCGTGCAACGATCTCAAATATGGCACCTGAGTATGGTGCAACTTGTGGTTTCTTCCCAGTAGACGAAGAGACTCTAGACTATATGCGTTTAACTGGACGTTCAGAAGAGCAAATTCAGTTAGTTAAAGAATACTTACAGAAGAACGATCTATTCTACACGCCAGATCAAGAAGATCCAGCGTTTACTCAGTTAGTAGAGATCGATCTATCTGATTTAGAACCTAACTTATCTGGTCCGAAGCGTCCACAAGACTTAATCCCACTTTCAAATATGAAAGAATCATTTAACAAAGCGTTAACAGCTCCCGCTGGTAACCAAGGCTTTGGATTAGATGAGAAAGATAAAGAAAAGGAAGCTGTTGTTAAATTTAACGACGGTGGCGAAACGACGATGAAAACAGGTGCATTAGCGATTGCAGCTATTACATCTTGTACAAACACGTCAAACCCACACGTTATGCTAGGCGCTGGTCTGTTAGCTAAGAAAGCTGTAGAAAAAGGCTTAGAAGTACCTTCATACGTGAAGACTTCATTAGCACCTGGTTCAAAAGTAGTTACAAACTACTTAGAGAACTCTGGATTAATGGAATACCTAAACAAGTTAGGCTTTAATCTTGTTGGTTACGGTTGTACGACTTGTATCGGTAACTCAGGTCCATTACTTCCTGAAATTGAGGAAGCAATTGCTGATTCTGACTTAACTGTATCATCTGTACTTTCAGGTAACCGTAACTTTGAAGGACGTATTCACCCATTAGTACGTGCTAACTACTTGGCTTCACCACCATTAGTAGTTGCATACGCTCTAGCTGGTACAGTAGATCTTGACCTCTTAAATGAACCACTAGGCCAAGATGCTGATGGTAATGACGTATTCTTCAAAGACATCTGGCCATCATCAGATGAGATCAAGTCTGAAATCGAGAAGGTTGTAACACCTGAAATCTTCCGTAAAGAATACGAAGAAGTATTTGATTCAAACGAAGAGTGGAACAAGATTCAAACAACGGATGAACCGTTATATGAGTTTGATGAAGATTCAACTTATATTCAAAACCCACCATTCTTCGAAGAAATGTCTAAAGACCCTAAAGAGGTAGCACCATTAGAAGGGTTACGTGTAGTCGGTAAGTTCGGAGATTCTGTAACGACTGACCACATTTCACCAGCAGGTGCGATCCCTAAAGATATGCCAGCTGGTCAATATCTAATGGAAAAAGATGTTTCTCCGCGTAACTTTAACTCTTATGGTTCTCGTCGTGGTAACCATGAAGTTATGATGCGTGGTACGTTTGGTAACATCCGTATCCGTAACGAAATCGGTGGCGGTAAAGAAGGTGGATTTACTACGCACTGGCCAACAGGCGATGTACTACCAATTTACGATGCTGCAATGAGATATAAAGAAGAAGATACTGGCCTATGTGTGATCGCTGGCGATGACTACGGCATGGGTAGTTCACGTGACTGGGCTGCAAAAGGTACTGACTTACTAGGAATTAAAACAGTAATTGCTCAAAGTTTCGAGCGTATTCACCGTTCTAACTTAGTTATGATGGGCGTACTACCACTTCAGTTCCAGAAGGGTGATACAATTGAGTCACTTGGATTAACTGGAGAAGAAGTTATTAACGTTGAAGTTAATGAAGACGTTAAACCTCATGACTTAGTAAAAGTAACGGCTACGAATGATCAAGGTGAAACGACAGAATTTGAAGTTGTTGCACGTTTCGATAGTGACGTTGAAGTTGACTACTACCGCCATGGTGGTATCCTTCCAATGGTACTTCGTAACAAGCTTCAAACAGTTGAAAAATAAACCTTATTTTAAGAAGCCACCGTTTAAAAACGGTGGCTTCTTTATGTTTAAGCTTGTTTTTCATCTTGTAATTCACGATCCCAATGTCGGTGTTGAGCTAATTGTTCTAAAAATGTTTGGCTAAAATCTTGTAATTGGCCAGACTGAATAGTTAATACACCGTGATCATTGAACATTTCATTGTTTGATTGTTTAGTTGCAAGTTGTGCAGATTGAGGTAGAACTGTTGAAAATAGGTCAACTGCATCATTACTAGCTGCTATTGTTTTAGCGTGCGCAAATGTATCTTTAATAAAGTCTTTTGCTTCTTTGTGTTTCATTAATTGATCAACATGTTGTTTCCCACCAGGAATGAATATCCCATCATACATGACAGAATGTGTTGTCGAATAATTTTTGTGGACATCGACTGGCTCATTTTGATCACTGTGTAATTTTCCTAACGTCTTACTAACGATTTCAACGTGTACATCATTATTTCGTAAGGTCGTCATCATTTCTTGTAGTTCTTTATTTTTAAAACCATCAGCTAGTAAAACGGCTACTTTTCGTGTATTAGATGAGAAGGTCGTTTGTAACTGACTTAACGCTGGTGATGGTGTAACTTGAGGTTCTTGGTTGTTTGATTGTGGTGATTCAACACCAACACCTTTAGCGATTTCATTCGCTAGCGTATGACTTACATTACTGAACATCTCGACAACTTGTTGCTTAATTTTAGGATCTTTGACATTACCAACTTCAAAGTGGAACGCTTTATGAATATGTCTTTTTTCATGTGCAGACATGCTATTGTAAAATAAAGCAGCTTGCGTATAATGATCCTTGAAACTTTCGCTTCGCTTTCTAACCTTATAACCTTCGACTTTTTCTTGATAGTGTTCAAATCCACCTTCAGCAAAAGAACTGGTTTGAGGATCGTTATTTTGTAAGCCATTTGGACTGTAAGCGACTTTTCCCTTATTAATCGTCATACGGTGGAACCCGTCACGTTGATTGTTGTGAACAGGTGCAATCGGACGGTTGATCGGTATTTCGTGAAAGTTTGGACCACCTAGTCGTAATAATTGTGTGTCTAAGTAAGAAAACAAGCGCCCTTGTAACAATGGGTCGTTTGTAAAATCAATACCAGGTACAATATTCCCCATATGAAATGCTGCTTGTTCTGTCTCGGCAAAGAAGTTGTCCTGATTTCGATTTAGTGTCATTTTCCCAATGATCTTGACAGGAATTTGTTCTTCAGGCCATATTTTCGTTGGGTCAAGTATATCAAAGTCAAAATCAAATTCTTGATTCTCTTCAATAACTTGAATTCCTAATTCAAATTCAGGGTATTCACCGTTATTAATAGCATCCCATAAATCTTGCCTGTGATAATCAGGGTTTTTACCCGCTATTTTTTGGGCTTCATCCCACGTTAATGAATGTGTACCTAAAAGTGGTTTCCAATGGAATTTCACAAACCTAGCTTTTCCTTGGTCATTAACTAAGCGGAACGTATGGACACCGAAGCCTTCCATCATACGAAAACTTCTAGGAATGCCCCGGTCTGACAATAGCCACATAATCATATGAGCTGATTCACGATTTTGTACAACCCAGTCCCAAAATGTATCATGCGCTGCTGACGCTTGGGGTATTTCGTTATTGGGTTCTGGTTTAATCGCATGGACGATATCCGGAAATTTAATTGCATCTTGAATGAAAAAAACCGGCATGTTGTTACCAACTAAATCAAAATTACCGTCCTCGGTATAAAATTTCGTCGCAAATCCTCGAACATCACGAACTGTATCAGCTGATCCACGAGAACCTACTACTGTAGAAAAACGAACAAAGACTGGTGTTTTGACAGATGGATCTTGAAGAAACTTGGCGCTCGTTAATTCTTTCATGGATTCATAAGGTTGAAAATAGCCATGAGCTCCAAACCCTCTCGCATGAACAACTCTTTCTGGTATTCGTTCATGATCAAAGTGTGTCATTTTTTCTCTGAAGTGAAAGTCTTCCATAATGGTTGGTCCTCGTTCACCTGCAGTAAGAGACTGAGACGTATCAGACAGTTTAGCCCCTTGATTCGTGCTTAATCTTTCACCTTGATTACTATTTTTAAAGGCGTTAAGCTGTTCATTTTTAGCATCTTGATGATTGTTTTGATCATTTGCCATAAAATTACCTCCTATATATGTAGATCACCTGTAGTTTGCCAAATCACACCATATTTATTCCTATATTTAGTAAATAGAAGTTCACTGAATCGTAATGCGTGTTTTACGTATTTTTTTAGAAAATTTGGTATGATGAATGAGTAGGGAGTGGTAGCGTGAACGACTTAATCCAAATCGGACCTTTAAACATATTTATACCGTATTTATTTTACATAGTTGGTATAGTCACAACTTTAGTTGTTGCTCACTTCTTAATCAAACGTTTGATTAATTATGATTTTCCTAAGAAACCAGCCGATTTAATGCTTGAATATTGGATTGTATTCATTGTCATTTGGAAGTTGAGTTATTTTATTAACTATCCAAATGACATCTTAAATAATCCGTTGGCTGTTATTTATTTTGACGGTGGTACGTTAGGTTTATTGTTAGGTGTTATTGGTATTGTTATTTTCGGTTATTTTCAATTTAAACACCATAATATTACTATTCCTATTCAATTACTGTTAATTTTACAGGCTGTATTCGTATTTATCTCATTTGATCAAGCAACATCTTTTCTATACGGTTTCGACTTTTACATTTTTATAGAGGTTGTCTCATACATTGTATTGATTGGTATTTTGTTTTGTTTAGTTAACCCTGTGACATTTATTAAAGTTTTCCAAGCATACAGGTGGTTGGTTATTACTTGGACTTTATTTAGAGTGTTACAAAATGAAATTCATTTATATACTCAAACATTAATTGTAGTGTTATTATTAGCTGTTCTCACGATTGTTGCAGAATGGTACTTAAACCAAAAAACGAAAGGAGAAAATACAAATTGAACACAATGTTAAAGCGTATTTTAGGTTTGGCAATTATCGGTGTATTACTTGGAATCATCGTTTATAACACTTGGTTTGATGATACAGCAAATGGAAATCCAGAAGGTGATGGCATTTTTGTTCAGCCTGATGGCGTTGATATTGATACAGATGGTGTCGAAGTAGGAGATGTGGCCCCTAACTTCAAACTACAAACCCTTAATGGGGAGGAAACTGAACTAGCTGATTTTAGAGGACAAAAAATAATGATTAACTTTTGGGCTACTTGGTGTCCCCCTTGTCGTGCAGAAATGCCTCACATGCAAGAGATTCATGAAGAGTATGATGATGAGGTTATCATTTTAGCAGTTAATGCGACGAGTCAAGAAACATCGCATGATACAGTGCAAGACTTTATAGATGAACTGGAATTAACGTTTCCAATCTTAATGGATGAAACAGGAGAAGTTAATGTACGCTATCAAGCTCTAAGCTTGCCAACAACGTATTTCGTTAATACTGAAGGTGAACTACAAATTCCAAGACATGTTGGGCCACTTTCATATGATGATATGGTCAGAAAGATTGAAGAATTAGATTAAGTATAAACATTACGAATCATGGTAATCCTAGTAAAAAAAGGAGACGATCATGATGCGTAGAAAAGAACGACTTTCATTCCAAGCTTTAGTTAGAGATGAAAAGGAAAAAATCTTGAACAACCAAGAAGAACTCGACAAAATTTATGACAAAATTGAAGATCGAATGGAATTAGTAAGAAATCCTAAAAAGCATGCATAGCTCTTGACTGGTTTTACAAACTATGATTGATTACATCAAAAAGGAGATGGATGGAATGTCTAATCATAGCCAAAAGCCTAAACCAGATAACAGACGTGATAACTTAAAGAAAATTCAAGAAAACATTGAAAATACGCTAGAGAACATACAAGAAGCAGAACATTCAATGGAAACAGCTTCAGAATTTCAAGAAGAAGAAATTCGTCGTAAAAATGCTCGTAGACGCCAGTCAGTTGAAGGTATGAGAGACGAAGTACATGATGAACACGAACATATGAAACGTAAGAAGAAGAATAAATAATTAGGATTAAAGCTGTCGGGAGAACTCGGCAGCTTTATATTTGTTGTCACTTAATTTTTGCTACCTCGTAAGATTTCATATAAAATGTATAGTAAAATAATAGCAAAGTGTAACAAGGGAGATGTACATAATATGATTGTAAATGAAACAGAAGTTAAAGTAAGATATCAAGAAACTGACCAAATGGGTGTCGTTTACCATGCGAACTATTTCGTCTGGTTTGAAATAGGGAGAACCCACTTAATTGAAGATTTAGGATTTCGATATGCGGATATGGAAGAAGAGGGGATTGTTTCACCAGTAGTTGATATCGAGGCAAAGTATAAAAGGCCCCTTCGCTATGGCCAAGTCGCTACGGTTAAAACATATATTAAAGAGTATGATGGCTTTAGAGTCGTTTATGGATATGAAGTTTATACAGATGATAGGACTTTGGCTGTTACTGGATCTTCATCTCACGTATGTGTAAAAAAATCAAATTTCCGTCCAGTATCTATTAAAAAGCATTTCCCTGATTGGCACCAAGCGTATGAACAGGCAGTAGGTGAAGTTGATGGCGTTCGGAATTAAACGAGATGAATTAAAACAATGGAAGAATGAAGTAGAAGCTGGTAATATCGCTTTTTTGACTCATTACTGGGCTGATGACCGTTTTCCACAAATGAATACCGTTACGAAAGTAGGATGTCGTGATATCGATAAATTAAAACAGTGGGGAAAGAAGCATGGACTGAAACCGAGATGGATACATGAGGATGAAAAATATCCACATTTTGATTTAATTGGTTCATTTGAAGAAGATATTTTAAAAGCAGAAGGTAAGCTTGATCAATTAAAAAGATTTAAAAGTGTTGAAAAATAAACGGCAAAATGAAAACCGTGGATTAACCACGGCTTTCACTTTGCCTTTTTTTACTTTTCTCTGGAACTGGATCAAATCCACCCGGGTGGAATGGGTGACATTTTAACACTCGTTTTACCGATAAATATAAGCCTTTAATAACACCAAAGCGCTCAAAAGCAGTAAGACTATAGTGTGAACAACTTGGGTGAAAGCGACAAGTCGGTCCAAACATTGGCGAAATAAACTTTTGATACAATTTAATCGGCCAAGTAAATAAAAACTTCATGATTAAACACTCTGTTCATCACGTTTATCATATGTGATCGATGCAACAGCATCATGGAGATGAATTGATTCTTCGTTAATACATTTAACAAAGAAACGTTCAACTTCATCAATTTCATATAAATCACTAGCTACTAAACGAACCATATCTTCAACAAAACGTGGGTTCTCATATGCTTGTTCTGTTACCATTTTTTCATCAGGGCGTTTCAATACAGGGTGAATACGTGCACTTGCATTCGATTCAGCCGCTTCTAGTAAGATAAACTTCCAATCAAGCTTATCCTCATCAAACCCCTCATTAAGTAATACTTCCATCTCAATATTACCTCTTTGGTTATGAGCACTATATTCACTTATTTCTTTTGAACAAGGGCATAATGTTGTAATTTTACCTTTAACGCCTACGCGAATATCATAACCTTCGTCTTGATCATAGTGAACTTTAATCCAAGCATCGGCATGATTTAAACCAACCTTCTCAGAATAAGGTGCTTTTCGTTCGAAAAACCAAGGGAATGATACAGTTACCTCAGCATCTTTTTGTTCTAAACGTTGACGTAATTCATATACGAAAGACTTTAACGTTTTCAAGCTTAGTACAAGGCCGTTTTCATAATAAGTTTGTAACTGCTCAGTAAAACGACTCATATTCGTACCTTTTGAATCTTGTGAAATCGATGATGCGAAGTAAAAAGTACCGATCGTCGTTTGTGTTTCTGGTGTCAAAGAGCTGTTAACGATCACAGGGTGTTTTACATTTGAAATCCCAACAGCATCTAATTCAAACAAGAAATCTTTTCTGGTATTTTGCAAATCTTTCATTTGCTCTTTCTCAATAGGTTTTGTTTTTGGACCAGGTTCCACTGACCCAAATAATTTATGTCTTTCCTGTTTATCAGGAAGTTGTTTTTTTACTGTTTCGTTCATATCGAGGACTCCTTTCAAATCTAAAGGGACGAACAATAGCTACATTTAAATTATACATTATTACATTAAAGTAGTTCAATTTATTAGACTTAATCTAAATAAGGTACAATTGTAACATCGGAAGAGTAAGTTTGCATATGTTCTGCTATTTCATCAAATATATCATGTGCATCTTCTAAACCGAACTGATCTGCTTCAACAAGAGGGACGACTTGAACATTTGTCATGAGGTCGCCATGATCTTCGTGATCATTGTATGTCGGCATAATCTTTGCATTTGTAACATTTAGAGAAGTTTCACTTGGACGAATTTCTTTAACCAACTCAACTTGTGATATGGCACCTAACTGACGATCTAACCCTCTTTGACCTGACAAGAAGTTACCTAATGAATAAACAACAAATTTATCTTGTCCATTCGCTGATATCCAATCGATGGGCTGTAATACGTGTGGGTGATGACCGAGAATAACATCTGCACCTTCACTCGTTAACAATTGGGATAAATAAACTTGCTCTTCGTTTGGTAAAGCTTCATATTCATCTCCAAAATGCATACTAACGACAACGAAATCAACTTCCTCACGTATCCTTTGTAAATCATCAGTCATTTGTTGAACATCAATTAAATTCACTAAATAATCCTGACCTTCAGGAACCGGAATACCATTTGTGCCGTAAGTATAAGCTAAAAAGCCAACAGAAATTCCGTTACGATGAAGAATTCGCTTTTTACTAGCATCTTCTTGGCTCTGATATCCTCCAACATATTCAATTCCAATTTGGTTAAGGTAATCTGTTGCATTATATACCGCTTCAGCACCTCGGTCGATTGTATGGTTATTCGCAATGGAGACAATATTTACTCCAGCATGCTTTAACGCATCACCAACTTCGAAAGGGGAATTAAACATTGGAAACCCTGAAAGTCCTAATGCTTCACCACCAAGAATTGTTTCTTGGTTTGCAATAGTTAAATCAGCATTTTCTAAATAAGGCTTTATAGGCTCAAGCATTGATTTAAAATCAAAGCCATCGTCTGTACGTGCACCGTCATAAACCCGATCATGAATTAATATATCACCAGCGGCATTGAGTGTTAGACTTGTTCTCACGCTTTTATCGCTAAACTGCGATTTCTCAATTAGTTCTACTTCAGTTAGTTCAAAATTATCAAATTCTAAAGTATTTGTAGCTGTTACAACAATAGTGAGTAACAATGTAGATATTATGACTATAACTGCAACTCTTAGTTTCAACTAATCACCCTTAAGTTATCATTTAGAACCAAGTAATTTTCGGCTCTGTTTTATTTTTAATACGTTTAATATTATCTGTATGGCGATAAATGACAAACGCTGCTAAAAATACAGTGACAATGATTAAACCTAAATCTTGCATAATTAATGTTGTAACAACAGCTGTAACACCAGTTAAGATTGATGCTAAAGAGACATACTTAAATAGTTTTAAAAAGACAAAAAATGATAGCACTAAAATGGCAAATAATAATGGGCTAACCCCTAATAATACACCACCCGATGTTGCAACTGCTTTTCCACCTTTAAATTTAGCAAATAGAGGATAAATATGACCGATTACTGCAAAAGCACCAACTATTAAAGGTTCAATGCCTGGAGCTAATACAACGACGATTAAGACAGGTGCTGTTCCTTTTAATATATCTAAAATCGTCACAACTAAACCTGCTTTTGAACCTAACACACGAAATGTATTAGTAGCACCTAGATTTCCACTGCCATGTTCTCTTACATCGATTTTATAAAATAATTTACCTATAATTAATGCAGATGGAATCGAGCCAAATAAATAAGCAATGATTGCATAAATTATATATTCCATATGATTCCCCCTTTTCTATAAATGAATATAGTTTATTTTATCAAATGTCTAAACAATTAAGAAGTTTATATTAAATATATGTTGAAAATTAAACCAACAATCTACATTCAAAGTTGAGAATTAACGACAAACACGCTATTCTTATAATACAAGATTATTTAAACTTAGGAGAGATGTTATGCAAAATCCAACACAAGATACAATGAAAGAGCTTTTAGAGAATGCTAAATCAATTGCAGTCGTTGGCCTGTCTGACAAAGAAGATCGAACATCATTCCAAATCGCTAAAGCGATGCAACAAGAAGGATACACAATCATCCCAGTTAATCCAACTGTTGATGAAGTTTTAGGCGAGAAAAGTTATAATACGCTTGCAGAGGTTGAGGAAAACATTGATATTATTAATGTCTTCAGACGTCCTGAACATTTAGTTGAAGTAGCTGAAGATGCACTTAATACGAAGTGTAAAGTATTTTGGGCGCAGCAAGGAATTGTTAATGAAGAAGCACATGATCTGTTGAAGGAAAACGGATTTACAGTCATAATGGATTCATGTATTAAAGTTGTCCATGCTGTAACAGTCGGAAAATAATTTCTACAAAATCTCTGCTAACAAGCAGGGATTTCTCTTGTCTTAACGAATTGTATTATTCAGACGAAGCATTTATAGAGAAAGGGGTCTATTATATTGACTCAATCAAACGAACTTTACAACGATGATTCCATACAAGTACTAGAAGGGCTAGATGCCGTACGAAAAAGACCAGGAATGTATATCGGAAGCACTGACCATAGAGGCTTACACCACTTAGTCTTTGAAATCGTGGACAATTCAGTTGACGAGGCATTAGCTGGTTTTGGACAATCAATCAAAGTCACTATACATAAAGACAATTCCATTTCTGTTAGCGATGAAGGTAGAGGTATGCCTACGGGTATGCATAAAATGGGTAAGCCAACACCTGAAGTCATTTTTACGATACTCCACGCAGGAGGTAAATTTGGACAAGGTGGTTATAAAACGAGTGGTGGTTTACACGGAGTTGGTGCATCAGTCGTGAATGCTCTATCTGAATGGTTAACTGTAACAATTTATCGAGATGGTAAAAAGCATGAGTTAAAGTTTGAAGATGGTGGAAAGCCGGTTACGGACTTACAAGTTGTTGGTAACACGCGAAAGACTGGTACGACAATCCACTTCAAACCCGATGAAGAAATGTTTTCTTCAACTCAGTTTAACTTTGAGACACTCTCTGAACGTTTAAGAGAAGCAGCCTTTTTATTAAAAGGAATTGAGCTCGTCTTAAAAGATGAACGTGAAGTTGTTGAAGAATCTTATTTATATCCAGACGGTTTACAATCATTTGTGGGATACTTAAACGAAGAAAAAGACGAACTTCATCCTGTCGTTTCTTTTGAAGGAGAGTTTAAAGGGATTGAAGTTGACTTTGCTATGCAGTTCAACGACGGTTATTCAGAGAATATTTTATCTTTTGTTAACAACGTTAGAACGCGTGATGGTGGAACACACGAATCAGGTGCTAAAACAGCGATTACAAGAGCTTTTAACGAGTACGCAAGAAAAATGCAGTTCTTAAAAGAGAAAGATAAGAATCTTGATGGTAACGACATTCGTGAAGGCCTAACAGCCATTATCTCAACACGCATTCCAGAACAGTTGTTGCAGTTTGAAGGGCAAACTAAAAGTAAGCTTGGAACACCTGAAGCAAGAAGTGCTGTTGACAGTGTTGTAGCTGAAAAACTCGCTTATTTCCTTGAAGAGAACCCTGATGCATCAAAAATGCTAATTAAAAAAGCAGTTAGAGCACGGGATGCCAGAGAAGCAGCAAGAAAAGCAAGAGAAGAAGCACGCAATGGCAAAAAGCGTAAACGTCGTGATTCTTTACTAAGCGGAAAGTTAACACCAGCACAATCAAAGAACGCTTCTAAAAATGAACTATTTTTAGTTGAGGGTGACTCAGCAGGTGGTTCTGCCAAGCAAGGGCGCGATCGCCGCTTCCAAGCTGTTCTACCTTTAAGAGGTAAAGTAATTAATACTGAGAAAGCAAAAATTGATGATATCTTTAAAAATGAAGAGATTGCTACAATTATTCATACAATTAATGCTGGCGTAGGACCAGACTTCAATATCGAGGATTCTCAATACGATAAGATTATCATTATGACGGACGCCGACACAGATGGTGCGCACATTCAAGTATTGTTATTAACGTTCTTTTACCGTTATATGAAACCGTTAATTGAACAAGGGAAAATCTATATTGCATTACCGCCGTTGTTCAAAGTTTCAAAAGGAAAAGGGAAAAGTTATAAAGAGGCTTATGCATGGGAAGAAAGTGAAATGGATCAATTACTAAAAGAATTTAAAAACGGTTATACGATACAACGTTATAAAGGTTTAGGTGAAATGGACGCAGAACAGTTGTGGGAGACAACGATGGACCCTGAATCGAGAACTTTAATTAGAGTAACGATCGACGATGTCGCAAGAGCCGAAAGACGTGTTGCGACATTAATGGGAGATAAGGTAGAACCGAGACGTAAGTGGATTGAATCTAATGTTGCGTTCGGAATGGAAGAAGACGACACAATACTCGATAACGATAGATTGCTTAGCTAGGAGTGAATAAGTTTGGCTGAAGAAGCAAAGTATTTAGACTTGCCATTAGAAGAAGTAATAGGTGACCGTTTTGGTCGCTATAGTAAATATATTATTCAAGACCGTGCCTTACCCGATGTAAGGGACGGTTTAAAACCGGTGCAACGTCGTATTCTTTATGCGATGCATCAAGAGAGAAATACTCACGACAAACCATTTCGTAAATCGGCTAAAACAGTCGGTACCGTTATTGGTAACTACCATCCACACGGTGACTCATCTGTTTATGAAGCACTAGTCCGCATGAGCCAAGCTTGGAAGGTAAAAGAAGAGCTTGTACAAATGCACGGAAATAACGGTAGTATTGATGGCGATCCACCTGCTGCAATGCGTTATACTGAAGCTAGATTATCTGGAATTTCTTCAGAGTTATTACAAGACATTGATAAGGACACAGTTGATTTCATTCCTAACTTCGATGACACTGATTATGAACCAATAGTCCTTCCAGCTAAATTCCCGAACCTATTAGTTAATGGTTCGACTGGTATATCTTCAGGTTACGCAACTGATATACCGCCACACAATTTAGCTGAAGTGATCGATGCTGTCGTCTATAAAATCGAACACCCTAACGCTTCTTTAGATAAGTTGATGGAGAAACTGCCTGGACCGGATTTTCCAACTGGCGGCATTATCCAAGGTGAAGATGGGATCCGTAAAGCTTATGAAACAGGTAAAGGGAAAATTGTTCTTCGTGGCTTAGCTGAAATCGAACCACTTCGAGGCGGTAAAGAGCAAATTGTTATTACTGAATTGCCTTATGACGTCAACAAAGCGAACTTAGTTAAGAAAATGGATGAATTACGACTCGAGCGTAAGGTAGAAGGTATATCTGAAGTGCGTGATGAAACAGACCGTACGGGTTTACGCATCGTGATCGAGCTAAAAAAAGAAGTCGATAGCCAAGGTGTCCTAAACTATTTATATAAAAATACTGATTTACAAGTTTCATTCCATTTCAACATGGTAGCTATATCCGATAAAACACCAACGATTATGACGTTACCTAGCATATTAGATGCCTATATTAATCACCAACGTGAAGTTGTTAAAAGGCAGTCAGAACATGACTTAAGAAAAGCAAAAGACCGCGCCCATATCGTTGAAGGTTTAATTTATGCGGTATCTATTTTAGACGATGTAATCGCCACAATCCGTAGCGCACAAGATAAGAAAGATGCCAAAAACAAACTACAAGAACAATATAACTTTACAGAAACTCAAGCAGAAGCCATTGTCATGTTACAGCTATATCGTCTAACGAATACGGATGTTACGGAACTTGAAAAAGAAGCAGCACAGCTTCGTGAGCGAATCGCATACTTAGAAGAAATCTTAGGTAATGAAGCTAAACTATTAAATGTCATTAAACAAGATTTAAAGCGTGTTAAAAAAGCTTATAAGAGTGACAGGTTAACTAAAATAGAATCAGAAGTTGAAGACTTGAAGATTAACCTTGAAGTGATGGTGCCTTCTGAAGATATCGTCGTCTCAGTAACGAAGGACGGTTACATTAAACGGACAAGTTACGTTCATTTAGTGCTTCTAACGTAGAGGACTTACAGAAGAAGGAACAAGACTATTTACTCCATTTATATGAAGTCAATACAACGGACACCTTACTTCTCTTTACAAACAAAGGGAAATACTTATACCTTCCAATTCATGAGTTACCTGAGATTAGGTGGAAGGATATGGGGCAACATATCGCAAGTCTTGTTTCTGTAGGCAAGGATGAAAAAGTAATTAAAGCTATTCCAGTTCGAGACTTTGAACAAGAACAATATGTCATGTCGATCACGAAACACGGTATGATTAAAAAATCTAATTTAGCTGACTATAAAGTACAACGTTATAACCGACCAATAGTCGGAATGAAGTTAAAAGGTGACGATGAAGTTGTTAATGTTCACATAACCGATGGACACCAAGGGGTTTTCTTAACATCTAATAGTGGTTATGGTCTGTGGTATCATGAATCAGAAGTTAACCCAATCGGTATTAAGGCGGGCGGAGTAAAATCCATGAACTTAAAAGACGAGGAATACATCGTCAACGGGGAAGTGTTTGCTGAATTATCAAATCCAAATTTATTTGTAGTAACACACCGTGGTGCTTGTAAGCGGATGAACATTTCTCAGTTTGAACAAGGGGCACGAGCCAAGCGAGGCTTGATTATGCTAAAAGAGTTGAAACGCAACCCGCATCGAATTGCTGGATTCCATGTTGTTGGAGAAGATGAAACAGTCGTTTTAGAAACCGAAAAAGAAGAAACACACTCAGTATTACCATTTGAATTTAAAGAACAATCACGACAAAATAATGGATCATTTGTCGTAGACAGTGATCATCAAGGTAAAGTAACGGATACTTATGTTGAAGCACAATATACCAAATATTTTCCTGATGATGAACAATCATAATTAACACCGAAGAGGGGCATAGAAGATGCTCCTCTTGTGTTTTTTTATGTCATATTACTTCTAATGATGACAAATTCTGAAAATTTTGTTTGATACTTTTCTAAATTGTGATAAAATAATGACAAAAGGTAGGAGTTTTATGTCACATTTAAAAGATAAGATTATTCAATCATCATTAGTTTTATTCTCCGACAATGGTTTTCACGGTGTATCAGTTAAAGATATTGTTGAATATTGTGATACATCAAAAGGAGGCTTTTACCATTACTTTAACTCCAAAGACGAACTTCTTTATGTCATTCACGATTTATTTATTTCATATGTATTAAATGAAGCCAATCGTGCTAAAAAAAGACACCAACGTCCTATGTACCAACTCCATGAAATTTTGCACTCATTCGTTCGTGTATTTGATTTATACAATGAACACATCTCAGTTTTCTATCAAGAGAATAAATACTTAAAAGCTGAATACGAAGAAAAAATAAAATCAAAACGCGATCAATTTAAACAAATCGTCATCGAAGTAATCGAGGAAGGACAACAAAACGGTGAGATACGTAAGGAATTACCGACTATCATTACCGGCATGTCTATACTCGGCATGGTGAACTGGACTTACAAATGGTATAAGCGAGACGGAGAGTTATCGATTGATGACATTGCAGAGGTTTACATAGACATCTTATTTAAAGGTGTTTTAACAGACCAAGCGATCGAAGAATATCACCAGTCAACTTTGCACAACTAAATAGTTTATTTGTCACACGCTTTTAGTAAAGCTTTTTTATTTACTCCATCACAGACCAACCAGTCGGTCTTAAAATAAAAGGGGGAGTTTTAAATGAACTTCACACTAAGTGAAGAACAAGAAATGACAAGAAAGATGGTTAGAGATTTTG
This sequence comes from Alkalibacillus haloalkaliphilus C5, assembly GCF_000269905.1. GTDB lineage: Bacteria > Bacillota > Bacilli > Bacillales > Alkalibacillaceae > Alkalibacillus > Alkalibacillus haloalkaliphilus_A. The sequence continues at coordinate 3,816 of NZ_AKIF01000027.1, read as the reverse complement.
CAGAAGGGAAAATCCAACCACGTGCAGTTGACATCGATGTAAAGGCAGAATTTCCAGAAGATATTTTTAAAGAAATGGGTGAACTTGGCCTTTTAGGTATTCCTTACCCAGAAGAGTATGGTGGTTCTGGTGGCGATACAGTCACTTACGCACTTGCTGTTGAAGAAATCGGTCGCGTTTGTGGAAGTACTGGTTTAAGCTATGCCGCTTCAGTATCCTTAGGTTCTTCACCGATCTATCAATTCGGAACTGAAGAACAGAAGCAGGAGTTTTTAGTTCCATTAGCACAAGGGAAGGCTTTAGGGTCATTCGGATTAACCGAACCGAACGCTGGGTCTGATGCAGGCGGTACTAAAACAACAGCTAAAACTGATGGGGATGACTTCATCATTAATGGTGAGAAATGTTTCATTACCAATGCATCTTATGCTAAACAAATTATTGTAACCGCTATCACTGGTAAAGACGATCGTGGTAAAAATATTATTTCTGCTATTGTTGTACCAACTGATACAGAGGGTGTGACTATTACAGATAACTACGACAAAATGGGAGTTCGCGGTTCTAATACAGCAGAAATCGTATTAGAAGATGTAAGAGTACCGAAAGCTAACTTAATCGGTGACCCTGATGCAGGTTTTAAACAGTTCTTACAAACTCTAGATGGTGGAAGAATTTCAATTGGCGCATTAGGAGTTGGTATTGCTCAAGCGTCACTTGATCGTGCTTTAGCTTATGCGAAAGAACGTAAGCAGTTTGGCCAGTCGATTTCTAACTTCCAAGCAATTCAGTTCAAATTAGCTGACATGGCAATGGAAGTTGAACTATCACGTAACATCGTATTAAAAGCAGCTTGGTTAAAAGACCAAGGGAAAGTGTTTACAAAAGAAGCTGCAATGGCAAAATTATACGCTACAGAAACAGCCTTTCGTTCAGCAAACCAAGCAATCCAAATACTTGGAGGCTATGGTTATATGCGTGAATACGAAGTGGAGCGTTATTTACGTGATGCTAAATTACTTGAAATAGGAGAGGGTACTTCTGAGATTCAAAGATTAGTTATTGCTAGACAATTAGGATGTTAATTTAATAGAGGGGGACGTTTGTATGCCATTAATGAATTTAACTGTCGGTCAGTTGTTAGTTGAAAAGGCAAAGAAACACCCAGAGCATGAGGCAGCTGTGTATCCTGAGAAAGGAATTCGTTGGACTTATGAACAGTTTAATGAAAATGTTAACGATGCAGCAAAGGGCTTGATGGCTTTAGGTATTGAAAAAGGAGACCATGTTGCAATCTGGTCTGACAATAAGCCTGAGTGGTTAACTAGTCAGTTTGCCACTGGAAAGGTGGGGGCAGTTTTAGTCACCGTCAACACAAGTTATCAAGCTGCAGAACTCGAATATCTATTAAAACAATCAGATTCTAGCACACTAATTTTAGCTGAATCTTATAAAGGTACATCTTACATCGATATTTTGAAAGAATTATGCCCTGAACTTGAGCATTGTGAAAAAGGTGAGCTTCAATCTGAACGTTTACCTCATTTAAAAAATGTTATTGTTCTTAGTGATCAAGAGTATAACGGTTGTTACTCATGGAATGACATGATCGAACTCGGTGTAAAAAGAGTATCAGATCAACAACTAAAAGAACGTTCTAATTCTTTAGACAGTCATGAAGTCATTAACATGCAATATACATCTGGTACAACAGGGTTCCCTAAAGGGGTTATGCTGTCGCATCACAACATTGTCAATAACGGAAAACAAATTGCAGAATGCATGCAATTCACAGAAGAAGACCGTTTATGTATCCCAGTACCATTCTTCCATTGTTTCGGATGTGTATTAGGAACGATGGCTGCCGTATCTAAAGGAGCAACAATGGTCATTGTAGAACAATTCGACGCTGAAAAAGTGTTAGAAGCTGTCTCTCAAGAGAAATGTACAGCATTACATGGTGTGCCAACGATGTTTATAGCAGAATTGAATCACCCTAAGTTCGACCAATATGACTTGTCACATTTAAGAACTGGGATTATGGCAGGTTCAAACTGTCCAATCGAAGTGATGAAAGATGTTATGAATAAAATGGGCGCATCTGAAATTACGATTACTTACGGGCAAACGGAATCGTCACCGGCGATCACTCAAACGAAAACAGATGATCCAATTGATCGTCGTGTCAGCACAGTAGGAAAACATCATCCAAATGTCGAAATAAAAGTAGTAGACCCATCAACGAATGAAGAAGTCGCACCAAATGAACCTGGCGAGCTTTGTACAAGAGGTTATCACGTGATGAAAGGTTACTACAACAACGAAGAAGAAACGAAAAACGCTATTGATGAAGACGGTTGGTTACACACAGGAGATATAGCCATTATTGATGATGAGGGGTATGTACAAATTACTGGAAGAATTAAAGATATGGTCATTCGTGGCGGTGAAAACATTTATCCACGAGAGATTGAAGAATTTTTATACCAACATCCTGACATTTTAGATGTTCAAGTCGTTGGTGTACCTGATGCGAAATACGGTGAAGAACTAATGGCTTGGGTGATTGCTAAAGAAGACTCTAATTTAACTGAAGTGAATTTAAGAGAGTTTTGTAAAGGTAACATTGCCTACCACAAAATTCCAAAGTACATTCAGTTTACAAAAGAGTACCCAATGACCGCTAGCGGCAAAGTCCAAAAGTATAAACTACGTCAGGAAGCAGAACAATTACTAGCAAAACATTAAAGGTTAAGGTGATAACATGCAACAGAATGAACAACTACCAGAAACTTATCAAATCGAAAGTCATATTACAGATCATGAACAAGTAGTCGATGCAAAAGTGATTACAATACCTCATCCAGAAAAAGGGGAATTGATTGTAGCTTGGGTCATTGCTAATGACAGTACATTAACTGAAGAAACAATTGTTAAATATTGTGATGACTCTAATGACGTTAGTACACCTAACTACGTTTTGTTTACTGATGAATTCCCAACAACACCTAGCGGCAAAATCCAAAAAATTAGACTAAAAGAAAAGGCACTAGAATTAATCAATGAATAAGAGAGGTGCTTCAAATGTTCAACAAAGTCTTAATTGCTAACCGTGGGGAAATTGCTTCAAGGGTTATTCGTACGTGTAAAAGCCTTGGTGTTAAAACAGTTGCTGTATACTCTGAGGCAGATCAAGAAGCCCCTTTTGTATCTGAAGCAGATGAAAGTTACTTAATTGGTGGACCGAAAGTTAATGAAAGCTATTTAAACATAGATGCAATTGTTAATGTCGCTAAAGAAACTAACTCAGAAGCGGTACACCCAGGTTACGGATTACTAAGTGAAAACACAGAGTTTGCCAAAAGGCTTGAAGACGAAAACATTGTATTTATCGGACCAGATTCTAATGCGATTAATCAGATGGGAAGTAAATTAACAGCACGTCAAACGATGGAAAAAGCAGGCGTCCCTATTATTCCAGGAACAAATGACCCGGTTGAATCAGTGAAGATGCTAAACAAATTGCAAGTGACATTGGTTATCCCGTAATGGTGAAGGCATCCCACGGCGGTGGTGGAATCGGGATGGAAATTGTTCAAAATGATACGGAACTTGAAAAAGCATTCGAAAGCAACGCTCGTCGTGCAGAACAGTTTTTCGGAAATGGAACGATGTTTATCGAAAAAGTAATAGAAAATGCTCACCACATTGAAATCCAAGTACTAGCTGATCACTATGGAGAGACTGTACACCTTTTCGACCGTGAATGTTCAATTCAAAGAAGGCATCAAAAGATAATTGAAGAAGCTCCTTCAC
>NZ_AKIF01000026.1 GCF_000269905.1 Alkalibacillus haloalkaliphilus C5 | reverse complement strand
CAGTCATATTTATCTCAATAAGAAATTTAAACCTAACCAACAGATTACAAGTTATGAGAAAGGCATTTACGACCACCTCATTGAGATTAAACACGATACATTAAAGGTAAAAAAAGGGGTAATTACTCAAACGCGCTTCATTTTTCAACAGTTATTTGCTTTATCAGAAACTTTATACCGCTTTGAACAACATATAGATGACTTGAAGGAATCTCATAATCAGCAATTTAATATAATTAACTCTCGACTAACACAGTCAGAACAGACTAATAAAAACTTATTAAATGAGTCATTTAATAACACTAAGCAACTACAGAAGGTTGATCAATCTCTGTATTCACTTAATAACTTAATAAGACCGTATCACAATGTACAGCGTGATCTGTCTAGCCAATTTCAATCACACCATAATAGCTTAAAAGGTCTTCAGCAGTCGATTGAGAATTTATCAAATCGTGTACTATTTGAGACTAAACACCTTGAACAATTACAAATGGAAACGAAGCAACAAGTAACTAATGAATCTTCAAACATGTCAAAGACAATTACTGGTGAGTTAATGGGTATAAAAGAATCAATTGACCAGCTCACTCAGAAACAAAAAACAATGTGCGATTTATTTAAACATCTCAGTGCAGGAACAAAGGTTAAACATTTAATTGTTTCAGGTGTGAAAGTTAATGTTAGTTCGTTCATCCAATTAGATTCAAACAGTTTACAATTGAAATTTATTAAAGAAGATGGAAACCTCTTTATCACACAGTGTCAGAACGTCGAAGGAATCGAAATAGAAACTAAAAGAGAATGAAATTAATAGGTTATATATAATAGAAAGACTACTCCCTTCCTCATATACTATAATAATAGTTTTTTAGGGAGGTTTTATTATGCGTAACTGTCGTTTCTGTCTACCTGGATACCGTTATTGTGGTCCAGGTTGTATCGGTCCTGGGAAACCGACCAATAAGGTTGACCGGGCCTGCCAGAAACATGACCAATGCTATTATGCAGGGGTTAAAAGAAGGAATTGTGATCAAAAATTTATTCGCGAACTAGATCATTTATCAACCCGATACACACGTGAAGCTCGACATGCTCGCGCCATTCGCAACGTTATGAAAATGCGGCAACTGTTTTACTGGTAAAAACAAAAGGCTGCGAATACACAGCCTTTTGTTAAATTATATACTTTATTTTCCGTTTACTACTTCTTTTAAAATCTCAAATGAACGGATCTGTTTTTCTCGGTCATAAATATAGGTAATCGCCATGATTTCATCGACATCGAACTGTTCTTGGAAGCTTGTAAATTGGCGCTTGACTGTTTCTTTACTGCCTATTAGTGAAGCACTCGTCATCGAATCCACGATCTGCTTTTCTGATGCTTTGTAATAGTCTTCAATGTTGTCGATCGGTGGGTTTAACGGCGTTTGCGTCCCTCTTACAACGTTTAAGAAGAATTGTTCTAACGTCGTTTTCTCATGGATCGCCTCTTCATCTGATTCCGCTGCAATAACATTTAAACAAACCATCATATATGGCTTTTCTAAATACTCTGATGGCTCAAATTGTTCTCGGTATATTTTTATTGCTTCTGCATGTGACGAGGTGCAAAGTGTGCTGCAAACGCATATGGCAACCCTAACTTGGCAGCTAAACGAGCAGAGTCTGTAGATGAACCTAAAATGTAGACAGGGATATTCGAATCAACGCCTGGATAAGCTTTAACAAACCCTTGCTTCTCAAGTGGTCCGAAATACTTTAAGATCTCTTGCACATCATTCGGAAAGTCGTGAACAGAATCATGTTTAGAACGTCTAATAGCACTTGCTGTTAGTTGATCAGTACCAGGTGCTCGTCCTAACCCAAGGTCTAATCGATTTGGATAAATGGTCTCCATCGTTCCAAACTGTTCAGAAATTATTAATGGTGAATGATTTGGGAGCATTACTCCACCAGAGCCGACACGAATTTTCTTCGTATGTTCCAATGTATGTTTCATTAACATCGTTGTCGCAGAACTGACTAACGTTGATGTATTGTGGTGTTCAGCAATCCAATACCTTTCGTAACCTAACTCTTCTGTTGCTTGAGCTAATTCAACCATCGAATCAATCGCTTCTTTAGCCCCTTCACCTTTTCTAATTGGAACTAAATTTAATACAGATAAAGGAATATTTATTTTACTCATATTTAAAGTCCTTTCATTATTGGAATGTTCATTACAATCGTATCAGCTTGTGAATCACTTTTAAATTAATTTGCTTTTGTACAATAATATTATCCTTCATTACACTATTTTTAATAGAAACGCTTTAATTGATCAACTTGTCTTATCTCTTTTTAGTAGAACTTTCATAGAATAATACAGAGTTATAATTAAGGGGGGGGGCTTAAATGACATTAAGAATTATGAAGCTACACATTGAGGCTGAAACTAATGTAAATACTGAACCTAATTCAACTAAATTCTTCTATATTACTGATACTGAAACAGCACCGGACTCTACTTTATCAATTGATGCTGCTGATTTCTTTGATGATACTGGTACAGCAGTAACTGAACTACCTGAGTTAGAAGAAAACAATAGTTATTACAATGTTTACATTAACGGTGTTTTACAAATGGATGATATTTCTGTATACACACCTGGGGAAACGCAAACCGGTTCATTAGAAATTAATGTACCTGACGAAGGTGAATCAATTTTAGAAGGTGTACCAGTAGTATTAGAAGTTGTTAACTTCACACCAACTTCCGACACAGAAATAGCAACATAATTAGAAAAGAGGGATCTATTTTATGGTCCCTCTATTTCTATTGATAAAGCGCAATATACTGTAAGGTTATAGGCGCACCCTCTATTGGAGCATCTATAGTATTTAATGTCAGTCTTCCTTCTACAACATTGTAAGTATTAGGAGGTTGTAAGACGCCGTTAATATATAAATTTATAATTGAAAAATTATTCGGGTTCAAAATACCACAATTGCCATACTCGGTTAATTCATCATTATTTGTATATACTTTTCGCACTCCATCGGAAATAGCATTATACTGATAAGTCTTACCTTTCATAGGTTCTTTACTCACCTTTAACTTTAAAATTAAGTCAATGGTTGTCGTTTGCCAATCATATACTTGCTTAGTTGATATAACTTGCAGCTTCTTTGATCGTTTTTTCACACCAGTCACCTTCCTCTATTACTATTAACTTATGCAAAACTTTGAAAGGTGTTTGGCCATTCAACGAAGGAAGGACACTGATGCCCATGTAAATACTAGAGTCCATGGTGTAGCTAATGCGACTGGTAACGTTTTTAATGGTATATTTGATGTATTAATAGAGCTGTAAATTATCCAGCTACGTTCATTGGTAACTGTTCAGATGTCCCATAATAATAAAGATACCAATCACAATTGATTGGTGTCTTTATTTACTCAGATTCCTCTTGGTTATACTCTTCATTAACGACAAATGTCATCGTCGCTTCATATTTTATATCGTCCTGCTCAAACTCTGATCGGATTAAATAGTAGTCCGCATCCATAGTTTCCCAAGCAATTTTTCCATTCAAATCTGTAACTAGCTGAAGGTCTTTAGACGTGCTTCGTTGGATTACAGCGACTTCTTGGTCTTCTACTGGCTCTCCATCAAACATTAATTGTGCTGTTACATAATCGCCTGACTGAACGGTTAAAGGGTTAAACAGTGGTACAACCTCAACTCTTTTACTCACTTGTGGTTGATCAAATCCTTTCAGTTGATCCATCTCACTTAGCGTTGGATTTTCATTGGTGCCGACAAAAGATTTAGCCGTCCTCACTGTAGCCTCTTCCTGTTCTCCGTACTTAAAGTCTCCTTTTGCAATAACTGTATATAGCCCCTCTTCTTCTACCGTAAACGAACCGTTATAAAAGTTATTTAAACCAGCTCGGTCATCATCTACTTCTGATACTTCGCCCATATAATAAAATTCATCTGTAATATTCACCTCTTGATTTGAAGGTGTTTTGACAACCACTTTAGAATCTTGGACCCCCCACTTACGATCGATTCGATAACTCGTATGTTGATCAGAGTGATTGCCTAAATATAAACTAACGTATGCATTTTGGCCTAGTTCAACGATTGGGTTATTTGATTCGATCCATCCATTGTGCCCAAAAGCTGTAATTGATGACAATAAAATAAATAAAAATGCTACATTTACTGATATAAACTTTTTCATCAGTGACACCTCACAAAATCGATTTCACTTTGTAGCGTTCCAAAAATTATTGATAATATCCCGAAATATACTTCGTGTATTCATAATGTGACCATTCTTACAAATACTAAAGTTTAATCAATACATGAGGAGGCAAAATCATGAACGAAGGACACGAAGATATTATAACCATTTACGATGAAGAAGGTTTAGAGAAGGAATTTTCTGTTGCAGGGATGTTTGACATGCATGAACAATCATACGCTTTATTAAAAGATGAAAATGAAGTATTTGTCATGCGTGTTGAAGAAGAAGGTTTAGTAAAAATTACTGATCCAGATGAAAGAGCATCCATTTTAGAAGCGTATGAGATCGCAACTGAAGCTGAGTTTGGTGAGGAGTCCTAACTCAATATGAGCAAAAAAATCGTTGAAGCGATCCCAAATGACATAAGGGAGAAATACCACAATGAAATTGATGGGTTAAAGTTTACTAAAAATTTTCGCTCGATGACGGCTGAAGAATGGTACATCTTCTTACCTTCTTATGCAGAACCAAACACCAAAGGAGCAGCAGGTAAAGCTATAATCCATTACAACATATTTGATAATAAAGAAGTTTTTATTAATACGACGATCATTTTTGAAGATCCGGCTTTATTTGATCCAACTATTCATCCTTTCGTTTACTTATTGTGTGATGAAATTGTTAATCGACTTGTTGGCTATGCTGATACATTGTTATCCGTTCATGCAGGGGAAAATTCATATAATGCTGAGTATAGAGAGTAGAGAATGGGAACACCCCTTCTCTGCTCTTTTTTAATTTATTTAAACAACTATCGAAACATCATCATAACTCATATAAATATCACGGTGAGAAAAAGGAGGCTATTTTTATGAGTCAAGATACATTAAGTCAATTTGTTTATGAATTAGAAGAATGGGTATCTGATCTAAATGATAAATGGCAGCGTTTTAAGTTAGAACAAGGTGATGAGCTTAACGAAGAATTATCCAATTATGATCAGAATCTTAATGAATTTGTAGATGCAGTGAGGAATTATCAAGAACGTCAAGAAACGCTGTCTCACGATATCGCACAGCAATTGCAAAGTGAAGCGGCTAATTTATTCCATCGTTGGAACGGTTTAATTAAACCAGGTCATAAGGGTAGTGATGATACTAATGATGATAATCGATTCGTACCAATCGGAGGGCATGAGCTTCCTCCACTCCCTTATGCTTATGATGCACTTGAACCTTATATTGATGAACGTATTATGAGACTTCACCACGATCAACACCACCAAAGTTATGTAGATGGATTAAATAAGGCAGAAAGAGAAATGCAAAAGGCAAGACAAACAGGTGACTTCGACCTTATTAAACACTGGGAGCGAGAAGCTGCTTTTAACGGTGCAGGTCATTATTTACACACGATCTTTTGGAACATTATGAGCCCTGATGGCGGTGGTGATCCAAGTGGTGAATTACTAAATGCCATTAATGAATCATTTGGTAGTTATGATCAATTTAAGGAACATTTTTCTGAAGCAGCCAAAAATGTAGAGGGTGTAGGGTGGTCGATTTTAGTTTGGTCACCACGTTCACATAGGTTGGAGATTTTACAAGCTGAACGACACCAAGACTTATCACAATGGGACGTGATTCCACTACTTGTTCTTGATGTATGGGAGCACGCCTATTACTTACAGTATGAAAATGACCGTGACGCATACGTTGATGAATGGTGGAACATTGTAAATTGGGATGAAGTTGAAAGTCGGTATAACACAGCAAGAGAAGTTAAATGGGAGCAATATTAAGGAGAGGAGATTTTCTTATTCGCTCTCTTTTAAAGTCTAAGATGTAAAATTAAATCTTTGAAGATCTATTAATCTTGATTAAAAAGAGAAAAGTGTCACCTCTAAAAAGGCAACACTTTTCTCTTTTACTAACTAGACATCGGGACTTGATGTTGGATACGACCTTCTATACGTTTAAAAATATCTTCTAAACTCCGTCCTGTGATGGTCAGTCCATGATTTTTTAACCCAATAATGGCTCTTGATGGGTCTTCTTCACTTCTAATGAGTTCGGCTACTCTTTCAGCTAATTGAATCGTGCCACACGGGTAATTAATTTCCGTTGCTTTTACACCATCTGCCCATGCATGAATGTGTACGATCGCTCCTACTTCTGGATGCTCTTTATAAATCATCCAATGTTCAATAGCATCGACAGAAGCCCGCTTCGGTGTTACATTGGGTGGAATGCTTATTTCCATTGCATTCTTTTCCTCATTAAACCCTGTAATATACAACATATCTTGTCCAATAACTTTCATATCCGCTTTATTAATACCACTAGCGCTCATCCAAAAACTATCCTCATCTTCACGACAGCTTAAATTGCCATAACTAAGCCCACCGATCCCATATAGCTTCTTCAACTGTCTTAAATCACGCTTATTTAAATAATTTTCAATTGGAAAAGGCGCTGGTAAAAGGTTCATTCGGTCTAACTGTTTACCTGATTGTGATAACTTCTCAGTCCGCTCATTTCCTTCCCAAAGCTCTTCTTTCAGATCCTCACTGAATTCATTATTAATCACGAGCTGAGATGAAGCGACTGGTTCTAACCTCTCAAATACATTGTTAAAGAAATCCTCATCATCATTGTGGTAAGTTAGACTATAAAAACCTTGTTCAGGTGTAACAAAAAATACTTTCGTTTGATTTTCGTTATGAACAATATAGACTAAATGATTAGCCAATGACCTAATCAAATATGGATATGCTTTTTGTAATGTATTCGTCGATTTATCGTTTTGCTCAATGATTGAAATGACAAATGTTGCTTGTGCATGTCTACGAAAAGGTCGTGGTTTTTCTGGATCTAGCACATTAAAGACAATGCTTATATCTTCAACTGGCTCATGACAATGTTCATAACCTTTCTCTACGAATTTCTTTCTCAATCCATCTGTAAACCATGATAGAAACTGGCTTTGTTCTGCACCAGTTACGATAAAGTTACTCATTAAATATCCTCCTTGTCATTCTCTTCGTTAGTTTGGTTCAAAAACAACTTTTATAGCAGAACGATTCCCTTTTTTTGTAGCAGTCTCTAGTGCTTGGTGATATTCTTCTAAAGGATAATGATGTGTCACTAATGGTGACAAATCGACTTTCCCTTGTTCCATAAGGTCTATCGCTATATCGAATGTTCTTCTTTTTTCACCTTTATAATCTTCAAGACTATAAGCAAAACAGCCTTTAACTTCTAATTCGTTTAACCATACGGTTGTCCAATCGATTCGTTCCATTATGCCAGCTAAACCTATTAAAACGACTTGTCCACCACTTTTCGTAAAGCGGAGTGAATCGTGAACACTTTTCTTACGACCTACACATTCAAAAACTAAATCAGCTCCTCCCTCAACGACTTCTGCGCCAAAAATCGGGTCTAATACTTTTGCATCAAGTGAATTGGATAACTCTTCAACATAAGTTGATTGATCAAAATCAATTGCTTTATCGGCACCGTAATGGTAAGCCAGTTCTTTCTGAAGATTATGCTTTACTAACACAATAACGTTACACGAAATATCTAGTGAACGAATGGCAGCAATAACTGATAAACCAATAACACCACCACCAATTATGAGTACGGTATCATCATCTTTTGGTGGATTTCTCATAACACTATGAAGAGCACAACTAAATGGTTCAACCATTACTCCATTTAAGTCATTCACTTGATCTGGCAATTTGAACAACTGACTTTTATGCGCGACAACATGAGTTGACCAACCCCCACCTGTATCTCTGCAAGCACCAATTAACAACCCTGGAGCGACATCTCCTTCTGTTTTATGTATACATAAACTAAAATTACCCTTTTGGCACTGTGGACATTTATCTTGTATGCCTCTCGGTTCACATGACAAAACTGGGTCAATGACTACTCGGTCACCAACTTGAATACCACTTACCTCACTTCCTACTTCGTCAATTTCACCAACTATTTCGTGACCGATCGTAAAAGGAAATGAGGTAAATGGAGATGTAGCCGGACTATCATTTAAGAAAATTAAATTGAGGTCACTACCACATATACCACTATATTTCACTTTTACTTTTGCCCAATGATCATTTGGTAGTGTCGTATCTGCATCTTCTACAAATCGGATACAAGATAGTTTAGAATTCCAGTATAGTGAGGATTTAAACCGCCCACCAACTTTACTCATCACATAACGTGGTAATTTATAATCAAATTGTAATGCACCCATAATCAATCACCTTTTATTTAAAGACTTTAAGGTTATTTTGTCCGAATACATCCAAAAATAATCACTGTTGATTAATTTTTCCATCAACTTTAGGTAAGTCTTCTGTAGATTTTGACTTCCTCTCTTGTTCTTTTAATGCTTCCTCATAATCAAACTCAACTAAAGCAGCTACCATTTTTTCAAATTCTTGATAAATACCCTTAAAAAGCTTAACCATACATTCACCGCCCCAATGTATATATTTGCCATTAGTATTTGCAGTCTATCCTTTTAATTATGTATGTTAGTAAAAGATTTTATAAATTTTCTATTTTTATCCATAATATGTATTGTTAATTAGTTTAAAGTTAATTTAAGAAATGAGGTTTAATAATGTTATACGCATTACTAAAAAGTATTGCTAGGCTCATAATTCCTTTGCACTTTAAAATCAACGTAACAGGAAAAGAAAATATTAGATTAGAACAACCCTTGGTAATTGCTTCTAATCATACAAGTGCTTTTGACCCACTAATACTCGCCTGTATTATAGATCAAGAACTGCATTTCTTAGCTAAAAAAGAACTTTTCAGAAATCAATTACTAACCTGGGTATTAACTAACATCAAAGCTATTCCTGTCGACCGTCACAGCGGAAATACAATTGTTCCTGTAAGGAGATGTTTGAAAGTATTAGATGAAAATGGAACACTTGGCATTTTTCCAGAAGGAACATGTTGTAAAGAGGGAGAAAAAATACAACCTAAAAAAGGGGTTGCGTTCTTCTCTTCTAAAACGTCAACACCGATTTTGCCTATTTACATAAATTATTATAAACAAGGGATTCGCCCAGCTGTTGATGTTCAAATTGGAAGCCTAATCAAACCAGAGTTGCAACAAGACCTTGACTACACTGCTTATACAACCTTAGTCATGAATAATATTACGACACTTAAAAATCGCAGTCTGTATTATAGAGGTCTGCTAGATGAGTACAGTGACAAAACTAACAAAATAATATAAAACCTACTTAAAAGGTGTTGATTAAGTAATGTATCATTTTATAGTCAATAACAATTCAGGTAGTGGTCGAGGATTCAAACGGTGGGTACAAATAGAATCGACCCTTTTAGAACGAGAGGTTCCTTATGATGTTAGATTTACTCAAAAGCCGAACCATGCAACACAACTTGTTCGTAATATAATTCATGACAGTACCAATGTTGATGCCATCATAATAGTTGGTGGTGATGGCACTGTACATGAAGCTATTAATGGATTGCAGAATTCAAATGTACCTTTAGGAATCATCCCAGCCGGTTCTGGAAATGACTTTTGTAGAGGAATGGGGATTCCACTTAATTGTGAAGAAGCCTTGGAGCGTATATTGAAAAATGAAAAGAAACTCATAGATGTTGGGCATATTAATAATAAAGTCTTTGCGACTATTGCTGGCATTGGCTTTGATGGTAAAATCGCAGCAGAAACTAGCAGATCAAAATTAAAAAAGTTTTGCAATGTAATTAAAATCGGAAGTATTCCTTACATCGTAGCCATGTTGAAAGTAGTGTTAAGCTACCAACCAACAGATGTTAGTATTCGTATAGATTCTAAAGCATCTTCACATGAAAACGTTTGGTTAATTGCAGTTGCCAACACGCCTTTTTATGCGGGAGGTATGAAAATATGCCCGGAAGCAAAAAACAATGATAACCTCTTTGAAGTATGCGTTGTTAAAGGAGTTTCAAGGTGGAAGTTGTTAAGTATCTTTCCATCTGTGTTTAAAGGCCGACATATTAACCACCCTGCCATAAGAACTTACAAAGGTAAAAACTTAATCATATCATCAAATAATACAATGATTGCACACGGGGATGGAGAAATCGTTGGTGAAACACCATTTGACATTAAAATTTTGCCATCATCAATCTATGTTCTATCATAATTGAGCGCAGGGTCAAACCAAAATCCACTCCAAAAGCTTCTATCATTTCAAGCTCTTGGAGTGGATTAATTAGTTAACTTTAAATTGATTAGCTGCTTGTTGTAATTCCTCTGCCATATGTGACAATGCATCTGTTGCTGATGTTACTTCTTCGACACTCGCTGTCTGTTCTTCAGCAGCACTTGCTACTTCTTCTGCAAGGCTTGAAGCACTTTCTGTTTGTGTTGAAACGTTCTCCATTGAGTTAACAAGTTTATGACTTCTTTCATCGATCTGTTTAATCGATTCTGATACTTCTTCCATCCGTTGAGAAACTAGAGTTACGGCTTGTGCAATGTTCTCAAACGAGTGACCTGCTTTATTTACAAGCTCCTTACCTTCATCAACGTTTACTACGCCGTTTTCCATTGATTGCACAGCATGTTGCGTTTCGTTTTGAATTTCAGTAATAATACTTGAAATTTGGCCAGTCGATTCAGTAGATTGTTCAGCCAATTTTCGTACTTCATCAGCAACAACCGCAAATCCTTTACCGTGTTCACCAGCACGAGCAGCCTCAATTGCTGCGTTTAATGCAAGTAAATTCGTTTGTTCAGAAATATCATTAATAATATCTAAAATTTTCTCGACTTCTTTAGAGCGTTGATTCAAGCTTTGGATAATATCACGAGTTGATTCTGTGTTTTTACTAATCTCATCCATTTGGCTAACAGCTTGTTTAACAACTTGTTCACCACTAACCGCCTGCTTAGAAGTCGATTCAGATGATTCATTGACGCGTTCTGCCCTAGATGAAATTTCTTCAATATCTTTAGAAATGTCAGATACATACTGCGTTGATTCTTGCACTTGTTCAACTTGCCCTTCATTTCCTTCAGATACTTGTTGGATTGATTGAGCAATTTGTTCTGCTGCTCTCGTCGTTTCGTCTGCATTTGCGTTTAACTGTTGTGATGAAGCGGCTACTTGTTCAGACGACTCAACAACTTTCTTAATTAAACCATGCATTTGATCAAGCATTTGGTTATACTGCTTGCCGAGACTTCCGAATTCGTCTTGACTATTTACTTCAATTGGTTGTGTCAGATCACCATTGGCTACATTTTGTAACCCTGTATGAATTGTTTTAATTTGCTTATTCATGTATCGAACGAAGAAAAAGACGACTATTAGACCAACAACTACTGAAACAAAACCGATTAACAGCATCGTCTGTGCAGTGTCTTGTCTCAATAATGTTGCAAGTTTAGACATTTGGAAGTCAATAGCTGCAACACCGATCACTTCACCTTGGTCATCGTTTAATGTCGTTGCAAGGGTAATAATCGACTGATTTGTTGCAGCATCTAAATAAGGCTCTGTCCAAATAACTTCACCTTCATTTCCAAGAGCTTGTGAATACCAATCACGTTCTGTTGCATCATAGCCTGTTAAATCAGCTTCAGGAATATCATGCAAATATAGTGAACCATCAGGTGTTCCAAAATATAAATTTAATATATAATCATAACCTTCTGCGTAATTCGTTAAGTATTCTTCATAAAATGCAGTCATGTCAGGATCATTAGTAGAAGGCATATTGTCATAATTAACATCCGAACTTGGTATATCAAATGATGTGTATTGGAGTTCTTCCTCCTGACTATATGTATCTAAAAGTGCTTCATATTCTTCAAATACTTCAGCCGCCGCTGAACTCTCTCTTTCTAATTCAGCCTTAGGTATAACAACACGTTCTAACACAGATGATTGACTGTAAGACACAAAAATAACTGTAACTAGTGGAACCACTAATAACACAAGCATAATGACAGCCAACTTTAACCTTATCGATTTCATATAATAATCCCCCTCAATCATGTAGCTTAATAGTAATATCGGCTTACACAACCAAGAGTTTAGAATTTTCTAATATAATTTAATCATTATTTCCCCTCTTGTATTTCCCAGGCAAGCGCACAATGCGACGACATCAAACAAAAAGACGTTATTCATTCGACAAATATCATTAAAAACTAGTGACATATTTAAGACTAAAAGACTAATAGAATATAACGAGCTTCAAAAAACATTCACAAAAAGGAGGAATATAATGCTTAAGTCGATTACAGCTGCCAGTGATAGGCTCGTCCAACGTTACTTACCTGATGCGTTTCTATTTGCTATTATTTTAACGATCATTGTATTTGTTCTTGGATTAGTCTTTACAGGTAGCTCACCGGTTGACATGGTTGAGTATTGGGGACAAGGTTTTTGGGATTTATTAGCATTTGCGATGCAGATGTCCTTAATTGTTATTACTGGGTACATTTTAGCTAACACGCCTTTCGTAAAAGGAATCCTAACTAAAATTAGTAATATGCTAACTCGCCTGGTCAAGCAATTGTTCTAGTAACTATTGTTGCGTCGATCGCCTGCTTAATAAACTATGGGTTCGGTCTAGTTGTTGGTGCTTTACTAGCCATACACGTTTCCAAGCGGATCCCTTCTATTGACTATCGTATTTTAATCGCGGCTGCTTACAGCGGTTTTCTACTTTGGCACGGCGGTTTTTCAGGATCTGTACCACTAACGATTGCAACAGAAGGTCACTTTTTAGAAGATTTAGTAGGCGTTATTCCAATTACTGAGACTTTGTTTAGTGAGTTAAACTTATTTATCGTATTTATTTTATTAATTACACTACCAATTCTAAACTGGTTTTTACTTAAAGCACGAGATGGTAACTCTAGTATCGACCCTGAATTGTTAAAAACGCACACACAAACTGTCGAAGAGCAAAAGTTGGAGAAGAAAGATTTAACACCAGCAGAACGACTTGAACATAGCCAAGTCATTTCCATGATGATCGGTATATTAGGATTAGCCTTTATCATTTACCACTTTGCTACAAGTGGATTTGATTTAAATATTAATATTGTAAACTTTATCTTCCTGTTCTTAGGTATCCTACTTCATAAGACACCTCGTAAGTTTTTAAATAGTGTGTCAGATGCTGTTAAAAACGCTGGCGGAATTATTATTCAGTTCCCGTTTTATGCAGGATTATGGGAATGATGGTAGCTTCAGGACTGTCTGAACAAATGTCCACGATGTTTGTTAATGTTTCAAATGAAGTGACTTTACCGTTATTCGCCTTTATTAGCGCAGGGATTGTTAACTTTTTCGTACCATCTGGTGGCGGACAGTGGGCGGTTCAAGCTCCCATTATGATTCCAGCTGCACTAGAAATTGGTGTCGACACAGCCAAAACAGCGATGGCTGTTGCTTGGGGTGATGCTTGGACGAATATGATCCAACCATTCTGGGCATTACCATTACTAGCTATTGCAGGACTTAAAGTTAAAGATATAATGGGCTTCTGTTTAATCATACTCGTTTGGAGCTTCATTCCGATTGCGATCGGCTTACTATTATTCTAGAAACGCCCAAAGTCCCTCTAAGTGATCATCACCTAGAGGGACTTTTTTTGTAAATATTAGCAATCGAGATGCCAATTACAATTAGAGCTGTACCAATCAATATATTAGCCGTTAACGGTTCATTTAATATTAACCAACCGAATAGCAAACCAAATACAGGAACAAGTAACGTCGAAATCGTCGCCGTTACCATGTCGATCACACTCAATAAGATAAACCAAACAGTAAAGCAAAGCGCTGAAGCTAATACACCAGTAAATAAAACGTAGTATACACTCTCAGCATTCCATATGATTGCCTGATCAGATTCAGTAATCAAAGCTACAATCGTAATTGCCAAGCACCAAACGCCATCTGGTAACCGTTAACTTGAAGCTGTGACAGTCCTTTTAAAAATAAACGATAGTATATGTTCGATAATCCCCATGAAATGGCAGCAATGACGATTAACATCTCACCGAAAATCGTTGCAGCGTTTTGAGCTAACCATAAATCCCACCCTAAAATGGTTAATAAGCCTATTAATCCAACTGTTAACCCAACAATTTGTGGCTTAATTAGTCGATCTTTTAAAATGAAAACAGCTAGTAAACTGCTCCAAATCGGCATTGAATATAAAAGAATAGAAGATTTCCCCGCTTCTACAAACTTTAGTCCGTACATAACGAGTAGAAAAACGATCGCTGTTTGAAGTAGACCTACTATGAATAAGTGTTTCCAATACTTTCGTTCCGGCATTCCTACCTTATAAAACAGTAATATGCCGAACATTGTAACAGCACCAACAACGAAACGAAAAGCTGAAAACGTAAAAGGCCCCATATAATGAAGTGCCTCTTTCATTAAAGTCCAAGCATATCCCCATATAATCGTAATACTTAAAATTAGTAGTATAACAACCCATTTGTTTTGTTTTATGTAATTCATCATACGCTTTTGTCGATCATCCATACTATTAAATCAACCACCTACTATTTCATTTCTTTCATTGTATCATTTGGCTAATCAAATAAAAACTCAACCCGCAATTGGGGCTGAGTTCTATTACAATAACGTATCGAAAATTTGGAACACAATCTACGGATACTCTTCCTCATAAATTCCTCTCTCTAAGTTAAGGGTTGACCTTATTCAATTATAAACAGTTGTGTCCAATAGCTGTTTTGTTCGCCACCTTGTGCATAGCCGACTCCTAAATGCGTGACGTTTTCGTTTAATATGTTGGCTCGATGACCATCACTGTTCATCCAACCACCTACAACTTCCTCAGCTGTCTTCTGTCCTGCAGCAATGTTTTCGGCTGAGCCGTTGTTTTCAATCTCATAATGATCAATCATTTCGTATGGCGCTCCGTAAGTTGGTGACTCATGTGCGACGTAATTTTGATCGCGCATATCTTCTGATTTGATGCGAGCAACTTCAGCTAACCTCTCGTGTTGTGCTAGTCGACTTAGACCATTTTCATCTCGTATTTCATTAACTATTTCAAATACTAATTGCTCCATTTCATTAGGGTCTTGCTCTATTGGATGATCAATAAAATAAATGGTCCAGTAATGGCCGTATTGACCGCCACTAACATAACCGATTCCAACATGAGTGAAGTCTCGGTCGTATAAGTATGTTGTGAAATTACCGTCATTTAATTGTTCGAATACACGTTTAGGATCTTGAACACCGGCAGATAAACTCGCTGCTAGTGAGTAATATGGAATGTCATATGACTTAATTATGTCACTTGCACTACCAAAGTTAGGCGATTCCATATCAAAATACCCGTAATCCCGCATATCGGCTGATTTCTGTTCAGCTGCTTCATTTAATTGAGACAATTGGTCGAACTCCTTAATGTTTTGCAATTGACGTTCTTCATTCATAATACTAAATAATTGCTCAACCAATTGTTCATCTGAAATGGATTCATCTACTTCATGATTTTCTGACTCACTTATAACAGTATCATCATCCGATTCATCGTGTGACTGATGATCATTAGAATCATCAAAGTCGACAAATAACTCAATTGGCTGCTTTTCTAATGGATGCTGATTAATCGATTCATTCGCGCTTGCTTGCATCATCGTTGGCTGCCTGTCCAGTAAATTAGGAAATGCATAAAAAATTAGCAACCCAAACACAATTGTTAACAAAAACACTCCAATAATAGGCTTCCTCACCTTGTTTCTCCTCCCACCAAGCAACATATTCATTTTATTTGTCAGTAACTCAACTATTCTATGTATATTTTATTCCTAATAATTCACGATAAGAATGTGTGTATTCAAAAAGGAGTGATGATTATGGAACATTCAGAAGAAATGGAAGACTTTTTCCACGATGCATTACTGCATTACAAAGAAG
This sequence comes from Alkalibacillus haloalkaliphilus C5, assembly GCF_000269905.1. Lineage (GTDB taxonomy): Bacteria > Bacillota > Bacilli > Bacillales > Alkalibacillaceae > Alkalibacillus > Alkalibacillus haloalkaliphilus_A. The sequence continues at coordinate 6,218 of NZ_AKIF01000026.1, read as the reverse complement.
GTACGAATGCCTTTAAAGACAAGCTACCCAAAACAACTCAAGGCTACTTTGACTTTACTGAAGCTGCTTTTGCAGATGGGACAATTGACAAAAAACATAAACAGCTTATGGCACTGAGTGTTAGCATTTATGCGCAAGATGAATATTGCATCATCTATCATATGAAAGGTGCCGTTGAGAATGGAGCTTCTGAAGAAGAAGTGCTAGAAGCGATTGGGGTCAGCGCTGCCTTAGGTGGTGGTGCAGCATTTGCTCAAGGTGTGACACTAGCAAAAGACGCCTATGAGTATTACTCAAGTAATAAATAAGTTACAATCCCTCACAATTGTGAGGGATTTTAATTATGTAAGTTATACTCTCGATTGATCTTGGAACTCGATTTGCTTATGTGACCCATCACAATATGGCTTATTACTAGAAGCACCACAACGACATAATGAAAACGCTGGCTTCGTTTCGTACTCATTACCTTCAGCATCTAATAACGTTACATCACCTTTAACTAAAATCGAACCATTATCTCTTACTTGAATGATTGGCTTTTGATCGCTCATTATTCATGCCCCCCCTTATATATAATCTTTAACTTATCATATCACGGTTTTTAAAATTTTAAAATATTAATTAAGTTTACATAATATTGTTATGGTAATCTAATTTATATTTCTGAAAATAAGATTGTCTCATACACTATATTATAGTAAATTTAATTATAGAATTTAATAGAGGGAGATTTGTATGAGTGAGGAGAAAAAAACAAAGTATAAAAAGACTTTTTCTATTGGTTTGACGATTCTAGGAGCAATTTATATTTTTCTTTATTTAATACCATTGCACTCGGTTGAGCCTAAAGCATTTTTTGAAAATGACCGTCCAATGGTCATCGCGCACCAAGGTGGTGAACATTTAAAACCATCATCAACGATGGCTGCATTTGAGAATGCGGTTGAACTCGGTGTTGATGCGCTAGAGACAGATCTACATATAACAAAAGATGGTTACTTAATTAATATTCACGATCCATCTGTTGATCGGACGACAGATGGATCTGGTAATGTAACCGACTTATCTTTAGAAGAACTAAAACAACTTGATGCTGGCCATTACTTTGAAGATGAACAAGGTAATCACTCTTATCGTGGACAAGGACTAGAGATTATAACTGTCGAAGAAATGTTTGAGGCTTTTCCAGATGAACGTTTCATTTTAGAAATTAAAGATACGAATCCAAGTGAACGAATGGATGAAATCATTGACCGATTAATTACGTTAATTGAACGGTATGACATGCAGGATCAAATATTAATTAGTTCTTTTGATCAAGCGATTATTGAGTCATTTCAAGCACAAGATCCATATGATATAGCCGTTGCTGGTGGTAGAGGTGAGATTCGGAATTTTGTCGTCACGCATAAGATATTTTTAAGAAACTTGTACAACCCTAGCGTTGATGCTATATTAACCCCTACAAATGAAAGTGGTTTCGATTTAACGACTAACGATCTCATCAGTGGTGCTGATCGACTTGGCTTGCATTTAACTTATTGGACAATCAATAATCGGGATGAAATGAAAAGGTTATTTGAAGCTGGAGCAGATGGAATTATTACTGATCGACCTGATTTGGCATTAGAAGTGTTAGATGAATTAGGGTATTAATAAAAGCGGGAGCGATGCGATCATCACTCCCGCTTCTTTATTATTCGATTGATTCAAAAAATTCCTTACTTAACTCGACTGTATAACCGCTTCCACCTAAGTCTTCTACATTTTCAATCATTAAACTTAATAGCATGTTTGGATTTGCTTGGTCATAAGAAACGAAAATACCATTTTGCGCACCATCTTCATCATCATGGCTTGCTTTTAGTTCAGCAGTTCCTGTCTTCCCTGCCATCTCTCTTCCTTCAATATCAATGTCTGTTGCTGTTCCTTCAGCGACAACATTTCTTAACGTATCTTGCAAAATATCATTTTCTTCATCTTCAATAATCGACTCGAACCAGACTTCTTCTGATTCATCTAATAATAAACGTGGTTCCATGTAAACACCGTCATTTGCTACACCAGCATATAGTGCGGCTAAATGCGTATTGTTAATTAATACTTCACCTTGACCGAATGATGAATCTGCAATTTGTCCTTCTGAACCAAAACTACCAGAGTTTGAAATTTGTGTAGTCGTTACTGGATAAGCGAAAGGTAAAGACTCTCCAAACCCTAAAGTTTCTAAACCGTCTTTAAACGCTTCTCCCCCAATGTCTAAACCTAACATTGCAAAGTAGATGTTATCAGAGTATTTCATCGCAACGTCTAAGTCAACTTCTGTATGTTGGTCATTAACACGTGTGACGTGGTAATCATCCCAACTATCTTTCTGCCATTGTAGACCTTCAATTTCTTTGACTTCATTAGGGTCTAAAACTCCCATTTGGAACCCAACAACTGAAGTGAATAACTTCATGGTTGAGCCTGGTGAATAGGTTGAAGAGAAACGGTTAATCGTCGGTAAATTTTCATCACTCATTAACTCTTCATATTGTGAATTTGTCATTCCTAAGACGAACTGATTCGGGTCAAACGTAGGGAAGCTTAATAAACTTATTATGTCTCCTGAAGCTGGATCCATAACCGTTGCTGTACCTGCATCACCATCAACAATTCGGAAAAGCTGTTCTTGCACTTCAATATCAATCGTTAATTGAACATCTTCTCCATCCTGGGCTTCTTGTTCAGCAACTGTATAAGTTGAACCATCTTGTTTATTAATGTAAATTTCTGCCCCGTTTTGACCTCTTAACTTAGATTCAAACAATTGTTCTAATCCGCGCTTACCGACACGGTCAGATGAAGTGTACCCTTCACCTTCTAATTCTTCCAACTCTTCAGCCGAAATTGGCGCAATGTAACCCGTTAAGTGAGCAGCTGCTTCTGCAAAAGGATATACACGATCTTCAATAACTCGTGTTGTAACCCCACTAATAGCAGTCGATTCTGACACCATCTCTTCATCAGTTAATTGAATATTTCTAATAGGTACAAAGTGCTCTGGTTGTACCCAGCTTTGATTTATTTTGTTTTCGATATATTCTTCAGTTAACTTTAAAGAGTCAGCTAAAGTGCTTAAATCAGATTCATCAAAGTTTTCTGGAGTAACTCCGACTTCATAGACCTCACCAACCGTTGCTAAAGCAAGTTCATGACGGTCGAGTATATCGCCACGTTTTGCTGTCAATGTGCGGTAACTTACTTCTTCATCTTGCTCAAGGTTAGGTAGGATAAACTCCGGATGCCATTCTACTAACCAGCGTTCATCGACTACCTCATCACGATCCACATTTTCTATTGAAAGTTTCTCCAACGTTACATCTAATTCATACTCAACAGCACCAGCCAATGTGTCAAATGACACTTCAAGTGGTAAAGTAAAGGTTTCTAATTCTTCTAACTCGTCGACCTCTTCCTCATCTAAATCTTCTCTTAAAATTTGAAATGAAAGATTGTTGATACTTAACGCGTCATATAAATGTTCGTATCGTTCTACGAAGTCTTCATGAGAAAACGTTTCACGACTATGTTCCGTAATGTGGTTGCTATATAGTTCTTCGAATTGCTCACTTTCCCAAAGAGATATGTAATTAGACAACTCATCATATGGTGTAATCACTTCTTCATCGTCATCACCGAAACAACCGACTAAAAGAAACGTTAAGCCAAGTAATAATACCACTAACTTCTTCACTTAGCACTCCCCCTCTCTATACTAATTATATAATAAATTCTTCCAAAAATTAAATCTCCGAATTCGGTCCGGGGAATTTAAATTCATTTTAACGGTAATTATTAAGTACATTTTGCAATTTCAGGGCGTAAGTAAGGTCCCCTTTTGCTTTAATTTTACCCATCATAAAAGCTGACGTCGCATTTAAAGAGCCATCTAATAACTTTTCAAAATTACTTGCGTTCATTCTTAATAAGCAGTCAGCATCCTCTATTAGAGACTCTGATAGTTCAACTTGTTCAGGTGATACTTTTACGCCCCACTCCAAGTGATCTTTATCTGTAATGTCAAAAGAATAAGTCGCTTGTAACCCATTTAATCCACTAGAGTCTTCATTCATTTTCGTAACTAACGTCTTTAGCTTTTCTTCAATTGTCATATAAACTCCCCCTAATTGTTTCTATTTACTATTTTATCAAAAAAGTAATGTAATTGAAGGAATTTTTTAATAATTAGTTTCAAATTATAGTGCAAGGGAATTATAAGTTTAAGAGGTGATTAGATGCTTTGGACAATTATAACGCTCATATTAATCATTTGGTTAATAGGTTTAGTCCTAGAAATTGCTGGTGGTCTCATTCATTTATTGCTTGTAATCGCTGGTATTATTTTCATTTATCAATTGCTTACTGGAAAACGAAGCTTATAACGGCTAACTCCATGTTAGTCGTTATTTTAATATCGTTTACTTCCCAAAAAGATTGTCGATTGCTATAATCGATTACAGTAATAAAGGAGTTGATAAACAATGAGTCAATTAAAGTGTGCGACTTTTGCCGGTGGTTGCTTTTGGTGTATGGTTAAGCCTTTTGATCAATGGGACGGTGTCCACAGTGTCGTATCAGGCTATACAGGTGGACATGTCGACCAACCAACATATGAGCAAGTTAAGCAAGGAACAACAGGCCATTATGAAGCGGTTGAAATTACATATGATCCAAATAAAATCGCTTATGAAACAATACTAGAATTATATTGGCAACAAGTTGATCCGACTGACCCAGATGGCCAATTTCACGACCGAGGACCACAATATCGTACAGCGATTTTTTACCATGATGATGAACAAAAACAACTAGCCGAACATAGTAAATACCAGTTGGAATCATCTGGAAAGTTTAATGACCGTATTGTAACTGAGATTTTACCTGCTGCAACGTTCTACCCAGCAGAAGAGTATCACCAAGATTTCTACCGTAAAAATCCTAATGATTATAAAGAAGACCGTGAAAAATCAGGTCGAGATGAATTTATCGATCAACATTGGTCATAAGAAAAGCCCCAGTTTAGAAACGCTTCTAAACTGGGGCTTAAACTTTACTTCAAGTAACGATCAAACCATCCAACAATATGATTCAATCTTTCAATTCTTAAGCTCGGCTTACCTGTGCGTGATAAGTTGTGATCTGACTCTGGAAAGCGTACAAACTCGGTTTCTTTCTTTTGATATTTTAAAGCAATATATAGCTGTTCTGCTTGTTCAATTGGGCAACGAAAATCTAGCTCATTATGAATAATTTTAAGTGGTGTATCAATCTGATCAACATAGGCAATTGGCGAATGCTTCCACATTTTATCAAGATCACTAAAGTCAGCCTTGATTTGCCAGTCATTAAAGTAGTAACCAATATCACTTACACCACGGAAACTGATCCAATTTGAAATACTTCGTTGTGTGACAGCGGTTTTGAAGCGGTTCGTATGGCCTACAATCCAATTCGTCATAAACCCACCATAACTACCACCAGTGACTCCTAGACGGTTTTCATCGACCCAGTCGTATTCATTTAAGACATAATCAACGCCATTCATTATGTCTAAATAGTCGCCATTACCGTAGTCACCGCGTACAGCATCAACAAACTCTTGACCATAACTATGGCTTCCACGAGGGTTTACAAATAATACTGCATAACCACTAGCTGCTAAATATTGCATTTCATGAAAGAACGAATTGCCGTAAAAAGCATGTGGTCCACCGTGAATATTAACGACCATTGGATACTTTTGACCGTCTTCGAATCCAACTGGCTTCATAAACCAACCGTGCACTTGCCAATCATCTTTACTTTTATAGCTAATTGGTTCTGGTTCGACAAGTTCAACTTCATTCATAAATGACTCGTTGAACTGAGTTAATTGTTTAAGGTTACCGTTCGTCAACTCAAGTTCATATAATTCACTTGGATTTGTTGGTTTACTAACTGTTAGTAGTGCCGTTTGTTCATGTGGATTTATATCAAAACCAAAAACGTGTAAACGCTCGTTGATCGCTGGATACAAACTACCGTCAATGTGACCATAATATAAGAGTACATTCCCTTGATTAGATACTGGAAGATAAAACTCTTCGTTACTCGTCCAAATAACAGGCTTTAAGACAGGTTGTTGTTGTATATCTGCAACGATAAAGTCACCAACTGGTGCATCAAATCCT
>NZ_AKIF01000025.1 GCF_000269905.1 Alkalibacillus haloalkaliphilus C5 | reverse complement strand
GTTTATTTTCAAGTCAAATGGTTAATTTGTGTTAATACTTTGCTAAAATAAAAACATATGTAGAAAGATAAAGAGAAGTCCAACAAGTAAAAAGAGGTTTTACATATGTTTAAAGAAAACAAACTCAAAACAATATTATTAATTATAGGAATCATATTTGTTGCTTTTAATTTAAGGCCGTCAATTACAGCTGTTGGCCCGATTATCAGTGATATAAGGGCGGATATAGGAATTAGCAATAGTGTAGCGGGGTTACTAACTACATTGCCGTTACTCGCTTTTGCTGGATTATCTTTATTTGCCCCTAAGTTGTCTGCTCGTTTTGGTAATGAATGGACGATTTTTATTGGTTTAATTTTACTTAGCATTGGAATCGTTATTCGTCCGACAGATGCTGTATCCTTATTGTTTATTGGAACTTTCCTAGTCGGCTCAGGTATTGCTATATGTAATGTTATTTTACCAAGTATCGTTAAGCATAAATTTGCTGCACAAGTTGGTCTAATGACTGGGATGTATACGTTAGCGATGAGTGGAGCGGCGAGTATTGCTTCAGGTGTTAGTGTTCCAATAGCTCATGATTTGAATTTTGGATGGCAAGGAGCTTTGTTGTTTTGGGGAGCCATTACAATCGTTGCGATTATTTTTTGGATCCCACAACTTAAGCGAAATCATAGTGACACGAATAAACAAATAGCAAACCCGACAGAGAGTTCGGTTTGGTCATCTAAATTAGCGTGGCAAGTCACTATATTTATGGGCTTGCAGTCTTTTTTGTTTTATTGTTTAGTCACTTGGTTACCAGAGATTTTACATAGTGATGGCATGAGTTTGACTTTATCAGGCTGGATGGTGTCCATTTTACAAATAGTAGGGTTACCATCAACGATGATTGCACCTTACTTAGCTGGCCGATTAGTTAACCAAAAGCCGATTATGGTCGTCGTTGGTATTTTGTATTTACCTGGTTTTATATTACTTTTGGTCGGTGGACATATAGGGGTCATCGTAGCAAGTGTCGTATTATTAGGTGTTGCACAAGGGGCGACAATTGGGTTGTCTCTAACGTTTTTAAGCTTAAGAGCACGTAATGCGAAACAAGCTGCTAATTTATCAGGTATGGCACAATCAGTCGGTTATTTATTAGCCGCAGTTGGGCCGTTTGTTATTGGCTTTATGTTTGATCTAACGAGTTCTTGGAATGGACCAATAATAACTTTACTTATTGTATGTGTCATCATGACGTTCTTTGGTATTAAGGCTAGTCGAAATGATTATGTATAAAGGGGAAAATATATGAGACAAGAAATGAAAAATGTACTAGAAGTCATTCATTTAGCTGAGAAGTTAAAAGGCGAGATGCGTCATAGTTGGTTATCGAATGGAAGGCGAGAGAGTGTAGCTGAACATACGTGGCGGTTGTCGTTAATGGCTGTTTTGATCGAGCCATTTTTAGAACGAGAAGTTGATATGCTAAAATTGTTAAAGATGATTACAATTCATGATTTAGTAGAGATTGAAGCAGGCGATATCCCTGCCTTTGATACACTAACGAATGACGAAATGAAAGCGGCTAAAGCACATAATGAACAAAAGGCGATTGAGAATTTTAGAACGCAACTAAATCATAAACTTGGCGAAGAAATTGAACAGCTATGGTATGAGTTTGAAGGGAAAGAAACATACGAAGCTAAAGTCGCCAATGCTCTAGATAAACTTGAAGCTCAAATCCAGCACAATGAAGCGGATATAGATACGTGGTTAGATATTGAGTACGAAATGAGTTACTTATTAGATCGACATGTTGGGTTTGATGTAGCAATGACAACACTTAAAGACTTAATTGAAGAAGAAGCGGAACAAAAAATGACAGAAGCACATGTTGATGTTAATGATATTAAAGCAAAGCTATAAGGAGAAGAAATGATGGAATCAAGTAAAGAACTAAGGTGGAAGCAGCGATTTGATACATTTGAACAAAGTTTTCTAATGTTAGCTCAGTATAGTGAAGAAATTTTTGAAGACGATTTAGAAAAAGCTGGCTTTATTCATATGTTTGAAGTGGCTATAGAGCATGGGTTAAATACTATTATTGATTATTTAGACGCAAAGAATGAAATTGAAGTGTCGTCCCATCGACAGGCTATAAAAGAGTCTGCTCAATATGAATTCATTGCAAATGAACATGACTGGATGAAGGCATTAAATAGGCAAAACCTCACTTACTATATTCATACGAAGAAAGTCATTGAACAATTGGTTGTTGATATTCAAGGACAATACTATGAGCAGTTAAAGCACTTTTATGTGACGTTAAAAGAGGAAAAAGAGTCATAAAAAAGAGTTGTTTTGAAAACTAATATGTTTCAAAACAACTCTTATGTTTTTCGTTTAGGAAATACAGTGATCATTTGATATAACAATATGTGCAATAATATAAAAGGTAATACTAATAAAATAATAGAGTCTAATTGAAATGCTCTTAGTATAATAGTTAACATAACAGGGATCGTAAGTGCATATGCTGTCATTTTCCAAAGTTGTTGAAAAGCAAGCTTACGTCTCACGAAAGATCTAGTTACATAAGCAATGCCAGCGTGAAGTGATACACCTGCAACCATTAAAAAAGCAACTAAAAAAGGGTAAAGGATAATGAGTTGCGTTATAAATAAATCAACAGGAATGGAACGTTCTCCAATTATATAATTATACGTGATTCTCGTGGCATCAGGTAAACAAATTAAAAACATTAATACTAAAATGTAAATCATTGTATCCCGCATGCTTTCACGATTTAGAGAAAATAGAGCCTTTTTGCTCGGAAGCTTCAGGCTGTTCTTGAAAATTTTAACTAACCCCATATATTTCATCCCCTATTAGAATTCATTAAATGCTGCCAATTCTTCATCGATCGCTTTCTTAATCTTTTCAACACATTGTTCAGGTGTTTTCCCAAAAATTCGTCTATTATTCACAAGGGCGAATGGGCGCACGGCACACATGCCACATTGATTTAAACAAGTATTTTCAATAACGTCGACTTCAGGGTATTCTGATTCAATAATTCCTTCAAGATCGACTTCAGTCATTAAGTTCCCATCACATATTTCAACTAAAACAATACCCATCTTAATACCTCCCAACTATATAGTGGGCCAACCCTTATTATATCGTCTTTTTTATTATTAACCAAAAGAAAAACTTAACAGTTCTGTGGCTATACAATTGTCGATTAGTGTAGGCTATACCTATAAAAGTATTATAGGTATATTGAAGTAAATAAGTTTACCTATTATTGGCAATAGGTGATGGTAGAAACTTTTTGAAAGGGGGTGTTAAATATGTTAAATAAAAAAGTGCAGCAGTTAATTGAGGAACAAAATTTCCACCATGTTTTTCAGCCGATTTACAATTTAACAGAGAACCGAATTATAGGGTATGAAGCGTTGTTCCGTTCACACTTATTTGACGCAACAGAACAAGCATTTCATTTAGCGGATTCGTGTGATCAGTTATTTGAGTTAGACAAGTTATCGGTAACTAAAGCGATCAAATACTTTTCTAACTATCGCTTAGAAGAAGACGAATTATTGTACATTAATGTTTTTCCCTCAACAGTAGGGCGATCAGAGTTTGTTCCTTTTATAATTGATTTAGTAGGCAGTACAAGATTAAGAACGAGTCAGGTCGTAATAGAATTAGTCGAACTTGAAGCTATAAAAAGTTTGGATAATCTACAGTATATTACGAGAGAATTAAAGGAGAACGGGTTTAAGTTTTCGATTGATGACCTTGGAAAAGGTTCCTCCTCTTTTAGGTTAATGATTGAATTAGAACCTCAGATTGTGAAGATGGACCAATATTTTACTAGAGAGTTACCTCATTCGACATTAAAGCAAAAAATGATTGAATCATTAGTTGCTTATTGCTATGAAACTGAAACGGATTTTATATTAGAGGGTATAGAAATGGTGCGAGAGTTGGAAGTTGCTAAGCAGCTTGGAGTACGAAAGGGCCAAGGTTATTATTTAGGAAAACCTACACAGTTTAAATAAAGATGTAGAGCGTCAAGCTCTACATCTTTATTTTTATATCACGTGTTAATAAACGATTAATAACGATTAGTACTATAGTAGCAATGATTGTTACTAGGCTAGATAATAGTATCGGAAGGCTACCTAAGTTTATGCTTATACCGAAGATCTCGATTTCATCACCCCAGAAGGCCCCTATTACCATTCCAGAGATGACAGCAATTAGTATGAACAATAGGCCACTAATCCAGTTGTATCGGTAAAATCCAATGGTAATAAACCACCCAACCATGAAATAGAACAAAATAATGAAACAGTAACTTACAAATTCCTCTAATAGAGCAGAGTCAGAAAGGTTTGTGTATCCAAAGTTATAAGGAGTAAATGTATATAGTACCCATTCGATTGCATCTAAGACTAAATAAATGCTTGGAATCGTCAAGGATAACCCAATAGCTGACATTAAAGTGCCGTAATAGTACTCTCTTCTTGTAATACCACTTTGAACTAAGAAAGTTAGAAAGACATAGGTTGATAATAAGCCGGCGATCAGCATAAATATTCTAGCTGGATTGGAAGTGAATGAGATGAACCCACTAAGTTCAGTGGAATCAAACCCTTCAATTAGGTCTCCAAACATATATAATCCGTACTTAACAATTACCGTTCCAATAATTAACCATAAAGCCCATTTGAACTTTTCTGTGTATAGATCTTTGGCAATTTCCCCTTGTCTACTCATCTTCATCCTCCTTTTCTTTCGTTAGGTGTGTAAACAACTCTTGTAGTGTGGCAGGGTTAAGCTGTAAGCCGTTCTGTTTAGCTAATTCTCGATCTTGTTCTGTTAAGCTACCATAAATAAGAGCAGATTTAGTCCCGCCCAGTTTCTGTTCATGTAAAACTTTATATCCTTGAATGAATTGATTAATGGAATTTTCGTTGCCCGTTATGTGAACCCCTTTCGAGATTAAATCTTCGTATTGTTCTTTAAGGATTAGCGAACCGTTATGGATAACTAAGACCTCATCAAATAGATGGTCCATTTCAGACACAAGGTGTGTTGACAGTATTATAATTCGTGGGTTTTCTCCTTGTTCTTTTAAGATTTCTTCATAGAAAATCTCACGTGTTGGAACATCCATTCCAAGATACGATTCATCAAAAATGGTAATCGGTGAGCGACTTGCTAAACCTACTGTTACATTAAAAGCTGATTGCATCCCTTTGGATAAGTTTTTAACAGGTTTGTTTAGTGGCAGTTTAAATTTTTTAATTAGGTAATCAGCATATTCTTGATCAAAGTATGGGCGATATTTTTTAGTAGCTTCTAAAAGCCTCTTCACTTTTTCGGTTTCTTCACTATAATCTTGGTCATAAATAAAACTAATACTTTGCATAGCTTCTGGGTTTTCAAACACATGAACATTATTAAATTTGATTGTACCTTTTGTTTGTAATTGAAGTGCAGCAATTAGCGATAGTATTGAAGTTTTTCCTGCGCCATTTCTTCCTAACAGCCCATAAGTTTTTCCTTGTTCCAACGTGAAAGTGAGGTCATTTACTGCTACAAAATCGTTATAAGTTAGACCGACGTTACGTACTTCTAATAAATCCATTACTCATCACGCTCCTTTGTTTTCTTTATTAACTGAATTAACTCTTCTTCTGAAATGCACAGTTTATGAGCTTCAGCGATCATACCTTTAATGTAATCATCAACGAATGTTTCTTTTCGCTTTTGTACGAGTTTTTCTTTGGCTCCTTCATTGACGAACATGCCAACACCTCTTTTTTTGTATAAGATGCCTTCTTCAACTAGTTGGTTAACCCCTTTGGCTACAGTGAGGTGATTAACCTTGTAGAAGTTTACGAGCTGATTGGTTGACGGCGCCTGATTATTCTCTTTTAGTTGATCATTTAAAATTTGGTCTTCAATGATTTCGCGTATTTGTACAAATATTGGTTTATCGTTTTGAAATGCTGATGACAATAAAATCACCACCTAACGTTTAATGGTTATATAGTTATGTATATAAGTATATACCTGTAAGTGATTTTGTGCAAGTGTTTCTTTTGTCGTTATTTTGTTGCATTTTTTGTAAAAATATTTCGAAACACGTAGTTCTTTGTTGACATTTGTCATTTAGAGGGTTTAAAATTAGCCCTAGTTAAAATTTTTCGAATTTTGGGAGGGGTTTCAAGATGAAGAAATATCTTGCGTTTTTACTTGTAGCCATTATGGTTTTAGCAGCTTGTAATGGAGATGATCAAGTAGAAGAGCCAGAAGAGAATGAAGAAGAGACAGAAGAAACAGAAGTTGATGAAAATGATTCTGAAGAGGAAGAAGAGACTGCTTCAGAAGGTAGTGCAGAAGATATCGGCTTAGAAGCTGTTCGCACTTATAGTGAAGTAATTGGCGATATTTATGAACCAGGTGCAGAAGCTGATTTCGATTCTGTTGAAGAGGTTGCTGACTATTTAGTTGAGAATGCACCAATTTCTGAAAACCAAGCAAATGAAATTGCTGGTTTAGCACTTGAGGAAGATGGTACATGGGCTGAATTAGATCATGCATTAACGCTTGAAGAAGATGATGCATCAAGTTTCGATACTGTAGAGCTTATGGAAGGTAACGTTCAAGTTAGTAAAACAATTAGTGGTGATGTAGAAGAGAACCGTGGCCATTATGTTTATAACGTAAGAGATCTTGATGGTGAATGGTTATTTGATAACTTCCACTTCGGTTATTTAGATGGTGAACATCCTGATGATCAAGAAGAGGAAGAAGAGTAAGTAAATGAAAAGCTGTTCCTAGAGGGAACAGCTTTTTTTATGGTTTGAAAGTTTGGTTAACGCTTCCTTTACCTTGTTGAACTTCCACTTCCGTCCAAGCCCCATTAATAAAAGTGATTTGAGGGGGCATGTGTCCACAGTCAATATCATAAGCGACTGGAACACCACATTCAGCGGAAATCTCTTCGTACACATCTTCAGCTACATAACCATCAACAGGTGTGTTAGCAGCACTTCGTCCAAATAAAATTCCACTACAATGGTCAAACCATCCAGCATAACGCATTTGTGTTAATGCCCTTTTTAAATCAGGTGTTGCAAGGTCACAGTTTTCTAAATACCAAATGATCGGTTCTTTATCGTCTAAGTATTTTTGTTTAAAGTGAGACACATCCCCGTATGGCGTTCCAACTAAGTGATGAATAACATCAATGCATCCACCTAGTAAACGCCCTTCCGCATGAAAGGAATCTCCATTAATGACTTTCCAGTTCGTTCTCTCAGTTAAATGGAAAATGTGGTCTGTTGGATTGTTGAAATCCCATGCTTTTTGGTATAGATCTGAGCTGCATTGTTTAATAGTTTCACCTTGTTTAGTCTTTAAGACGTCATCCCATTTTGATGTGGTTGGATCGGAATATTTCCCGCGAATGTCTACAATGTTTGTGCCATGAGCTGTGCAATACCAGTTTTAAGAGTGATTGATAAAAGTAACGCACTCGTATCAGAGTAACCTAATAGCCACTTTTGAGGAATTCTACTAAAATCTATATGTTCTAAAACTTCAATTAAAAGCTCGCCACCCCAAGGCGGGATTATGGCATCAATAGATTCATCAAGAATCATTTCTTCAAACTCTTTAGCACGCTTAATAGCGGAAGCGGACTTTGACTTAGTTTGAGTCCAAGCTGTATCTCCAAAGGTTGTACGGTAACCTTTTTGTTTCATACTTGATTTTACTTCATGAAGCAGGTGGTGTAATGGTTCGGGCACACCAGAAGAAGGTGCTGTCACACCTAATGTAGCTTGATCAGGCAGGTTTGGGTATTGGATCATTTTGGCTTTCCCCTTTTCTTGTTTTGAATATCATACCATAAATATTTGTTTTGGACAGTGGATATTTAGAAAAATGTTCCAAATTATTTAACTATCATGTATAATGTTATTCATTCAGGTTGAGCTGATCTTTTCTTTGGTGAAGATAAAGGTCTATTGAATAGCGTGAAGCTGGTCCGACATTTAGTAGGTGAATTGCAATGGCTAAGAGAGCTAAGTCAAACTCATACCCTGCAGAGCTTCCATCGCCAAGAAATCCAGCACTTAGCTTCACTGAAAAAAGAGCTCCGACTAATAGTAATATGAAAGCACTCGAAAAAAAGCGTGTCTGAAATCCTACAATCAGTGCAATACCTCCTAAGACTTCTAACCAGGCCACTAGGTACGCTAATACGCCTAGTAAGCCCAAGCTACTAAACCACATCGCGACTTGATCGAGACCTGTTTGAAACTTATCCAATCCGTGAACGAGAAAGATTAATCCTAAAACTACTCTTAACATCATATTGGTTGTCTGGTGATTCATACTTGTCCCTCCAATCCTATTTATCATAAGTGTATTCATGAAGGTAGAAAAAATATTATACTAGTTTATAAGTTTGGAGGTTGAAAATCATGGTAATTACAGATCAACTTTACGGCAGTTACGAATTAGAAGCTGTATTACAGGAATTAATAGAGTGTAAGCCAGTTCAAAGGCTAAAAGGCATTCATTAAGGGGGAGCTAGTTATTTAGTGAATCCGAAATGGAGTGTTAATCGTTATGAACATTCTTTAGGAGTTATGTTACTAGTGAGAAAGCTTGGTGGTTCTTTAAAAGAGCAGATTGCGGCACTTTTACATGATGTTTCTCATACAGCGTTTTCTCATGTTGTTGACTACGTACTTTTCTCCCCCTTTCTGCTGAAGCTATTTTTGTTTAGAATGAGCCAGTAAGATTAAGTCATTTTCTCTTAAACTTAGAAGAGATATTAGTTACTCGGCAAGGTGGCAGCAATCAACGAACTTTTATGTCGATGTAGAACCCTATCCAAAATGGCTGTGGTGATCCCTTGATCACCTAATAACTCTCCTCAATCACTTGGACCCTTATTTGGAGTTAATATAATCGAGGCTTTGTCATGTAAGTCATTAATGAGATGGCAAAAGAGGTTAGCTTCTCTCTCCATATAATTGTTTTTATATTTTTGCAAGAATTTTTAGAATAATTCAACTTGTACAAAAAATCCATTTTATGATAATATTAGTTTAACAATATCGCTTACATTAGTGATATTAAAATTAAAGGAGCATTCCTGTAATAAAGAAATTTGACTCAAAATCGAAGATTTCGTGATTATACAAAAAAAGACCTCCTTGGTAGTATAGAGAGTGTCTGCAAGGACCTCGAAAATACCGAAGGAGGACTCAAATTGGATTTTACACAAAATCAACGATTAAAGCAAATTACAGAAAACACATTGATTATCGGAGTAGACATCGCAAAACAAAAGCATGTTGCGCGTGCTATTGATGATCGTGGGCTTGATCTCGCTAAACGACTCATGTTCCACAACTCATTTGAAGGTTTCACCAATCTACTTGATTGGATTGAATCTCTATCTAATAAACTCAATCGAACTCATGTCATCATTGGCATGGAACCAACGGGCCACTACTGGTTAAACCTTGCTTACTATTTAAAGGATCGAGGCCTGCAGACAGTCGTGGTGAATCCGATGAAGGTTAAACGTTCGAAAGAACTGGATGATGATTCTCCAACTAAAAACGACACGAAGGACGCTAAAGTGATTGCACAAGTTGTCCGCGATGGTCGGTTTCATGAACCGACACTACCTGAAGATGTGTACGCTGAACTTCGCGAAGGCATGAAGCTTTATGACATCATTCAAGAGGATTTATCATCGATTAAAGCTCAAATGCATAACTTGCTTGACCGCTATTTCCCGGAGTTCCAGCAAGTGTTCAAAAGCTGGACTGGAAAAGCTGCGATTCAACTACTAAAACAGGGCTATTTCCCCCGTGACATTATTCAGTCAACTGAGGAAGAGCTTTTAAACGAAATAAACAAAGCAGCGAAAAGAGCCGTAGGCCTAAAGCGGGTTCAAGAGCTTAAACAAGCCGCTGAACAATCTGTTGGCTTACAGGTTGGATTGAACATGGCAAAGCAAGAGCTCAAATATTTAGTCGAGCAATATGAGTTACTAACCAAGCGATTGCAAGTTCATCAAGAGCAACTTGAGGTACTCATCCAACATATTCCCGGAGCTGTTGAAATGACAGCTATAAAAGGGGTTAGTGCGATGACCGTTGCAGGTTTTTTCGCTGAAGTTGGAGACCTTTCTAATTACTCAGATCCACGCCAGATCATTAAATTAGCGGGACTGAATTTAACGATGAACCAGTCAGGACTTCATAAAGGTCGGACATCGATTTCAAAACGTGGGAGAAGGCGTCTACGCTCCATTCTATTCCAAGTAGCGAGACCATTATCTTGTCACAATGAAGGTTTTAAACAGTTACATGAATATTATCGAAATCGACCTAACAACCCATTGACTGGAAAGCAATCCTTTGTCGCTTTGAGCCGTAAACTAATTAAGATTTTCTTTGTATTAGGCACACGTGAGTGTGCGTTTAGCGAATCAAGAATGTTGGCTGACATACCTATGTTAGACAATATCAACCAAGCTGCATAAATATCACCGTTAACACTTTGATAAGACATTGACAATTGAAGCACAGGATTAGCCGATCAATATTAATCACTCAGGGCATAGACCCACTAAAGGAGCATATTCGGCATCCACGCATGGTTAGGTTGAACGAAGGAATTTTTGCGCATCGACGCTGTGAGATATGGGAGGGTGTACCACCATGTTTGATGTGGAGATCCAAAGGTGCGATTATATTAATTTATCCTAAAAAAAGGAAAAAATCCTTTGAAGCTTATTTAGGTATAATAATTGATTCCAAATTCAACCTAATTTTTCATTAATTGGTGGCCACCAATTAATGAAACTTCAATAGTTCATTAGGAAATCAAAGAAAAACGAAGATATTTTAAGAAATTATTAATTTAATGAGGGAGGAGTTATATGAAGAAACTTATTTACTCACTTATCTGTTTCACTCTATTACTCACACTTTTTCCTGTAAATTCTTTTGCGGGAGAAATCAATGAAAAGGAAGGAGGAATAGAATTCATCGAGAAAACCGATGATTACGTAGAATACATTCTTACTCAAGAAAATACTAAGTATCATATTCATGAATACATTGAAGAGACTTCTGATGGAAAAGAAATAAGCACTGATGTATTTGTAGTTAATGAAGATGGATCGCAAGACTTCCATGAGAGCATTATCACCACTTTTGAAGATGAGCAAGAGAATATGAAAATAGAAGTTACTAATAATAATGGGGAAAAAACTGAAGAAGAGTATAAATATGATGATGTAGTTAAACGCAAAAGCATTTCAAGTGATGATAATATGAGCACAATGTCAGAACCTGTTCCAATTCCACCTGATTTCGGTGGTTCACATTGGGACTATTTTGGTAGATTTTATTATAATACTATATTTCAAACAGTATCCTGGGCTTCAGGTGTAGCGATCATTGGAACTGTCCTTCCAGGTAATATGACTACTGCGGCCGGTATAATTGCATCAAACGCAATAGCTGCAAGTGCAGACCATTTATACTTTACATTAGATGAGTATCATTACAGACCCGAAAATGTTACTCAAGCAGTTAGAAGAACTGTTTATACTTATGATAACAATGCAAGAACTATATTATTGTCTGGTCCTGATACTGAGACAGAAGTTTTATCACCTTATTACCCATACTAAATAAAATTATAAACGTAAGTATCTATAATAAATTCATATTCATTCAAAGGAGGTTCACTTAATGGCTGAAGTTTTGGTTATTATAGCTCTAGTATCAGCCTGCTTCTGCTTATTTTACACTGCTTTAAGATTTACTATCTTTAAAAATTTAAAAAGAAGTAATAATAATTTAAAACATTGGCTACTCTTACCTATATATTTATTTATAATTTTTGTAGTCTCTTTTTACAGGGAACCTCTTATTGAATTCTTGGGGCAAGATTTGTTATTTCCTATCTTTTCGCTCTTAGCTATTATTCTGCTCTCTGTTTCAGACTATTTAGCTAATGGTTTGAAAAGTTCTTTATTAATACTCTTGTCCGGAATTACAACAATTATATTTTTAACGGTACTATTCATGAATAATGCCTTAAGTTATTTTATTTAGTTCTATAAGATAAAACGCTTAGTTCCTTTCACATAAGGGTTCTAAGCGTTTTTATAATTATATTTTTGTAGTTTCCTAGGGTTCTAAGATTACCATGAAAGCATTTACGAGCAGTTTGTTAAACACTCAGACATTCCAGTTATTTTAAAGAAGTATGGCTTTCATTACGAAGATATTTTGCTAGATGATTCGAGATGGACTTTGCTAGAACAACCGGCACCTGAATTATGTGCAGATCGAGTCGATTATACGTTAAGGGATATGACACAGTACGGGCAAATTACACTTCATGAAGCTCACACGTTTTTAGAACACTTAACGGTAGTGAACGAAAAAATGTATTTAAATGATCTAAGGGTAGCAGAGTGGTTTGTAGAAACATACTACAAAGAAGTAATTGATTTTTTCATGGATCCTCTTAATATATATGGAAACGACCAGCTTGCAAAAGCATTAAAGCTTGCGCTACAGAAAGAGATTATTAGTCGCGAAGATTTTTTGAAAGAAGATGAAGAGTTATTAGAACTAGTTAGAAGTTCACGGGACTCGGAGGTTATAAGTCTTATAGAAAAATTGCAGCCTAGCGCTAACGTAATAAGTGATACAAAAAATTATGATATCCATAGAAAAGGCAAAGTTAGACTTATTGATCCATCTGTCTTCACGAAGGGGAGCTTATTAGAGCATCAAAGCGATCTGATCAAATTAAAATGATGAGTAATGAAGCATATAAACAGTCAGTTACAGGGGCATACGTTAAAGTGCTTACACGATAGAGGAGGAGAGGAATGTCTAACTATGACAAAGGAAGGTATACAAATAGTCAAGAATGTGAAGAGGTTGTTGTGTTTTTAATTGGCATGCATATTAAAAAGTGGTGGGCTGTTCACAAATGGCTCCCTGTCTTATTAGCAATGCCTCCTATGTTAAAGGAACTTAGTCAACATAAGGAGCTAGGGTGTTTAGCATTTGAAAACTTCTGGCAATTTAGAACGACTTTATCGGTTCAATATTGGAGGTCGGAGGAAGAGCTTTTAGCCTTTTCTAGGAGTGAGAAACACTTAAAGGCTTGGCAAAGATTTAATCAAAAAGCTCGAAATAATAATAGTGTTGGGATCTATCACGAAAATTATATTGTGACTGAAGGCAAGTTCGAATCAGCCTATGTCAATATGCCTCTCTTTGGTTTGGGGAAGGCGATTGGTAAAGAATCAATGAGTTCTAAAACAAATTCAGCTAAGCAACGAGTTGGTTTAAAATAATAGGAGGGTTTTTGAAGTGTTAGTAAAAAATAAGATTAATAACTGTTTTATTCACCTCGTAGATTTTAAGTCTTCTAAGGAATGGTATAAACGTGTTTTTGGCTTTAAAGTAAAAAGTGAAGAGGAAGACTTTTTAGAGTTTGACTTAGAGGGTACAACTTTAATTCTTTTGCCTGCGCAAGTGAAAGAGCTCACTCCATTACCATATTCAGTGTTCTTCTTTGAAACAGACGATATTAACCAGACATATCAACAGTTAGTCGATATGGAGGTAAAGGTCGATGACATTAGGGACTTCTCTGAAGGAATGAAGGGTTGCCATTTCTATGACCCAGAAGGAAACCTTTTATTAGCTTGTACGACACCGAATTAAGGATGGTTAAATGCGTACACATATAAGAGTTAGAGCTGGAGCGATTATTATAGAGGGAGGATCAATTCTTCTAGTGGAGTTTAATAATGAAGAAGGTGTACACTATAATTTTCCTGCAGGTGGAGTTGAGCCAAATGAATCAGTTATTGAAGCGGTTAAGAGGGAGGTGATGGAAGAAGCAGCAGTTGATGTTGAAGTGGGTTCATTAGCCTTCACTTATGAGTATGCACCACATTTATGTGACTATCGTTTTGGAGAATTGCACCAAGTTGGGATGTTTTTTAACTGTTCGATAAAAGAAGGGTCAAAGCCTCGCTTGCCAACAAATCCAGAGCCTAATCAATCAGATGTGAAATGGGTTCCTTTAAGCGATTTATATAAAATAAAATTATATCCTAACATGAAACAACAATTATTAAATTATGTAAAGCACCCTGGTCATGTGGAGTTTATAGAAGAACGTTTATTAGAATATAAGTAAGCAGGTGTCGTATTCGACACCTGCTTTTAATTTGCTTAATTATTTTATTATCTGTGAGGTCCACCAGGTCCGTGACCATTACCAGGACCGCCAGGGATTCCATTACCTGGTCCACCAGGTCCGTGGCCTTTACCATTGCCAGGTCCGTGACCATTACCAGGACCACCAGGGATCCCGTTTCCAGGTCCTCCGTTTCCAGGTCCTTGATCAGTCACAATCGTAATTTCACCTTCAGCTTCAGCTGTGCTTTCGTTACCGAAGTCATCTACCGCAATTACTTGGATAACAGCACCGTCAGCTTCGAGGCCTTGTGGGATTGTCCAGTAACCTACGTAATGACCTTCCTCAGTTTCTTGCATAGGAAGTTCATTAGCGTTTTGAACATTCGTTAATGGCATGTAAACCTTGAATGATGCATCAAGACCAGGCTCACTATCGAATGTAATCATGACAGTTTCACCAACTTCAACTGTTTGGTCTTCAGCTGGTGTTACATTTTCGACCTCAGGTGCTGTAAAGTTAACATCAACCGTTAACGACTCAACTGTTTCGTTACCAGCTTTGTCAGTTGCGACGACTTCGATGTTATTTTCACCTTCATCTAACATGATACGGTGAGAATACTGGCCGTCTTCAACTGAAGCGTCATCTCCGTTAACTTTTACAGTATTTAAGTTTTCATCTGAAACTTCACCTTCGACCGTTACAGTTTCAGTGTTTAATTTGTCACCATCTTCTAGGTTATCAACTGTTAGATGAGGAGCTTCTGTATCAAGTGTTACTGTAACACTCTCAGATTCGTTCACTAGCTCGTCATTCACATAAGTGACGGCTGTCAGTTCGTTATCACCCTCAGAAAGCTCGATGTCGAAGTCAAATAACCCATCATCTTCAACTTCCATTTGTCCTAATTCTTCCCCATTGTTTTCAAGTGAAATGGTTGTTGTAGGTGAAGCATTACCTTCGACAGTTAGTTCAGCTTCATTAGTAAAGAAATGCTCTGACGGCGAAGTAATTTCAGCTCCTTCAACCTCATAAGCTACGCGAGAACGGATCATATAGTTACCTTCATCAGCTGGTGATTGAGACCATGTCCCATCAACTGATTGGAAACTTCTCTCCGCATATGGTCCGTTTTCATCTGTTGCTAGGCCTGGAGCGTTAGTGTTGTCAGTTGTCTGAACGTAAACCATGAAGAAGTCACCTTCAACTTCAATGTTATGTTCGCTTAAATCAACAACTGTCCACTCATCAAGGCTTCGGGTTGCTTCTGCTTCAACAGGGCCAGCGATCATTTCACCTGGCATGCCATCTGCACCAGCTTCCCAAACCTCTACAGCAAATTCAGTACCGCCTGGCTCAGGCCAGTCGTCATCATGGAATTGGAATACACCATCAGTAACAATGGCGCTGTCTTTGTCTTCAGGTAAAGACATTCTTACAGCCCATTTGTTGCCTGGGTCGAAGAAAGCACGAGCGTTTTCCGCAGTACCATCATCATAACCAATTTCTCCACCAGGGTAAGTGAATAGTGGATCAAGCTCAATGTTAAGTTCTTGATCTTGGTCTAGTGATACTTCAACTTCTTTACTGCTGAAATCAGGAGCAAAGACTCTTAAAGTATAATCGCCTTCATAAGCAGTAAGTTCGTATTGCCCATTAGCATCTGTTTCAACTGGGTCAATATTAGCATCCTCAATTAGTTGAACAGTAGCGTCTTCAATAGCATTACCAGAACTAGCACTTGTAACAGTACCGTTTAATGTTGCTTCTGGTAGCTCTTCAAGTACAAAGTTAGCTGTAGCTGTTTCGTCCTCATCTAAGTTAATAGATTGCTCATCTGAGTAAAAACCGTACGCTTCAGCTAAAACTGTAAATTCGCCAGCAGGATGAGTTAAAGAGTAACTACCGTCAACTGGACTTGTTGTTGTTGAACGTCCACTTTCTAAAACTGATACTTGTGCATCTAGTGGAAGAAGGGAAGTTTCTTCTTCAACCTTTGAGTCAGACTCTTTTGTCATAACTGGTTGAATTTCAGATGGATCCATTGGCTCACCATCACGCTCATTAACATCAACGTCAATAGAGTGAGGTGTAATAGATAAGTCGCCATCTAAATCTAATGACTCGTCAGATAATCCAACGTCATCAATGTACCAACCAGGGTAAGTGATTAGGAAATCGCTAGTCATGTTAAAGCCGATATAAACGCGCTCGCCTGCGTAATCAGATAAATCAAGCTCGGCTTGTTCCCATTCATCGTTTGTACCTGTTAATTGTAAAAGTTCAGTCCATTCTTCCATATCAGTCGAGATGTAGACATGTGCATAATCCCAACCACTTTCAATGTCATAGTAGTGTTGGAACTGCAAGTATGATTCATCTTCTGGAAGATCAATTGGCGGCATTACTAAAGTACCGTTTTCGTCGTTGTTATATTCTCCAGAAAGGTTTGTTGCATATACGTGGTCTCCAGAGTATGCTTCACCTGGACCTGAAGTCGGCTCACCATGCTCCCAAGATACATTCTCGCCGAATACATCCCAACCGACAGGGTCTGTTTCAAAGTCAGTGAAGTATCCAACAGTTATACCACCAACAATTGAAATGGAATATTCGTCGCTTACGACTTCGTTCTCACCAAAGTCGACAACTGTAATTGAATAAGTTAAATCACCTTCAACTAAGTCTTCACCTGGGATCGTAGCAACGTACTCTCCAGATAAATGGTTACCAGACTGTTGTGAAGCTTCAACTGTATTCGTATCACCGTCAGCGTTTGTGTAATCAACTGACACTGACGTTACAGATACATCGTCACTAGCTTGAATTGTTAAGTCTAAATCCATATCAGTGAATGCTTCCTCAGCTGGTACTTCATGTTCGTATGTTGGAGGTTCAGTATCTTCACCCTCCATAGAAACATGACCTTCAATCGTACCTAGGCCATCAGCAACTGCTGAAACAGCCGCATAAGCATCGATTAAGCCATGTCCAAATCCGTTGTTAGGAGTCTCTGGGTAATCGTCATTAGTTAGTGGAGTTGCTGTGTCCATGATAATGTCTTCTACATCCTCAATGGCTAAGTTAGCGTTAGCTTGAAGAAGTAGAGCAACCAGCCCTGAAACTGCTGGTCCTGACATGGATGTTCCATTCCATCCGCCTTCATATCCACCGCCTGGAACTGCAGAGCGAATGTTAACACCAGGAGCTACAACTTCTGGCTTAATTTCGTCATACGGCGAAGGACCTTCTAAGGAGAAACTTGCAAGGTTGTCATCGCTATCAGTTGCACCTGTAGCGAATGATTCAGGGTAATTTGCTGGAACTGCAATTGAACCAGGTCCACCAGGGTTAGTAAGTGTTGTATTACCTGCAGAGAACTCAGGGAAAATACCAGCAGCTCTCCAAGCAATGACAACATCACGATACCATTCATCTAGACCAGGTCCGCCACCCCAAGAGTTGTTAACAACATCTGGAGCTTTAGTAACGTCGTCACCAGGAGCAAGCATCCATTCACCAGCAGCTAAGATGTTGGCATCATTTCCGCCACCACTAGCATCAAAAGCTTTAGCTGCAATGTGCTTTGCTCCAGGTGCAACACCGACTTGGTTTGACCCATCCGGCTCAGCACCAACCATTGTACCTGCTACGTGAGTTCCGTGACCTTGGTCATCATAAGCTTCAGCTTGTCCACCGACAGCATCAAAGAAGCTATATTGATGATCAACTTCATCTGTAGCTGCGTCATAGCCACGGTACTGTTCCATTAGTGCTGGGTGATCCCACTCAACACCAGTGTCAATAGCACCAACTACAATGCCAGCTCCGTCGATTCCCATGTCCCAAACGTCAGGAGCATTAACTTGCTCAATATTCCATTCAACGTTTTGGATTTCGGAGTCAACTGGCTCAGCTTCAGAATCAACTGTTACTTCGTTCAGTTGACGCTCTTCGTTAGGAAGAAGCTTTTCAACCTCTGGGAATGCTGCAATTCTCTCAGCAATTTCTTTAGGAGCTGTAACAGCCATTCCATTTACGATGTGGTAAGAATGATAATCTTCTACATTACCATTTTCCATCTCTTGTTCTAAAAACGCTTTAACGTTTTGTTGTGAAGTTTTTGAAACATATTTAAGTTCATTGACTACAGCAGATCGTTGTGTATACTCTGCGTTTAAGGCAGTTAGGTTGTTATCTGTAGCCTTTGCTTGAGCTTCTTGTGCTACTTTCATAACATCTGCCACTTCATTGAACTTAACAAGGAAAGTGACGTGATCGTCCTCAGCTAATTTTGTGCTAAGTCGTTCACTAATCTTTTCTTCAGGGGCTTTGTCATGGAGAGCTTTTGATACAGGTTGTGTCTGAGCAAATGAAAAAGCGGGTGTCATAAGCGAGACAACCATGACAACTGATACGATGATACTTAACCATCTAACCATAAAATCCTCCTCCCAATATTTAAAACAATTGTAGGATTCTGGGGTGGGGTGAAAATCAGACTGTCCTCCTTTCTCTTGTATAAACTCATAGCTAGAGTATTCTTGCTGTTAATACAACTATTAACTAGTTGACCTTGGAAATCCTTTAAGTTAATCACTATTTTATTAAAATGAACAGAACTTACTATGTGATTTTTGTCAGAAATTGTAGACTGTGAATACAAGAGACTAGTATAAAAGATTGTAGACAAAAGAGTTCGTACTTTAACAATTGGATCCTTTTAAGTTAAAATGACAGTGGATAGAAGGAGGGTTAAGAGATGGCTTTTGTAATTACGAGCCCTTGTGAAATGGAAAAGGCAGCTGAATGTGTTGATGTATGTCCAGTTGATTGCATAGAAGAGGGAAAAGATCAATTTTATATTGATCCTGACATATGTATTAATTGCGGCGCGTGTGTTTCTGTCTGTCCAGTTGGCGCGATAGTTGAGGATTTAGAGATGCTTCCAGCAGATGAGAAGTTTTTAGAAAAGGCAGAAGAATTCTTTAAGAATAAATAAAAGTTCTCTTCTTTTTTCGAAGAGAACTTTTTCTGTTTAAAACATTGACATAATCCATCCAATAACAACGATCGCACCGATGATCATTAAAATGGTTCTAATCATAACTTTCACTCCTTGAAAGGCTTTGTACGTAAAATAACCTAAATGTATGAAGTTTAAACACCAAATATTTATTTTGAATTCAAGATAATGTTGTGGTATGATGTAGCTATCATTGTCGTTATGATAAAGGAGGCTTATATTAATGAAACATGTATTTAAAAAAGGAACAGATCTTTCTAATCCGACACTTTTACTATTGCATGGAACTGGTGGGACCGAAGAAGATTTATTACCGTTAGTTGATCATATTGATCCTGAGGCGAACGTTTTAAGTGTCCGAGGTAACGTTTCAGAGAATGGAATGCCCCGCTTCTTTAGACGTTTAGCAGAAGGAGTCTTTGATGAAGAGGACCTTATTTTTAGAACGAAAGAGTTGTATGAATTTCTAGATCAAGCAGCAAAAGATTATGGGTTTGATCGTGATAATATAATTGCTGTTGGATATTCAAATGGTGCTAACATCGCTGGAAGCTTAATGTTCCATTATCAAGATGCGTTAAAGGCGGCAAGTTTACACCACCCAATGGTTCCTCGTCGTGGAATCGAATTACCGGATTTAACAGGTAAAAAAGTTTTTATCGCTGCAGGGACGAATGACCCTATATGCCCAGCTCAAGAATCTGAAGACCTTAAAGACTTACTAGACAATGCTGGAGCAACTGTTCAACTACACTGGGAAAACCAGGGACACCAATTAAACTTAGGTGAAGTTAAAGCAGCAGCTGATTGGTATAAAAGTTTATAATGAAAAAGCCTGAAGCAAAGTAGCTTCAGGCTTTTTTTAATCCATATGTGCAAATGGAAGGTCGGTACTGACTTCACCTTCAATTTTGCTAATGCTAAGGTCGTTTCCGTTTAACCATGCATCAAAATTAAATTTGACGGGTTCTTGATCTCCACCTAGAGCAAACCAAGCTTCACGTTGTTTTGGTAAGTAGGCAGAGGTGTGGATGGTGCCAGCCCAACTTTTATATTTGTCAGAGAAAACACCGAGATCGCGGTCATTCATTAACCTGAATGCGTCATTTGCATTCATGCTCGCTTTTCTCTGTGAGTTAATGGCGTCCATTCGTTTGTAAGAATCTTCTAAGTGATGGCGGTTTTCTTTCGTTAAATGTTCGAAATGATTGGTGCAGACATTTGATTGACGCACATGTACACCACGTGGACTCGTTTCGACAACATACGTTTGACCACTTGAATCAAGTAATATGTAACTAAATGCATTGCGATGTGGGATGTCTTTTAACAATCGAACAGCTTCATCGACATTGGCACACGTATCTAAAATAACTCTACCAATCATATAGCAGACGAATCCATCTTTTGGGCTTTTGCGATGGGTGAAGTTGTACGCCATAACTAAACCTTTTTCGTTCATGCCATCCATGCGTCCTGTAACACGTGAGGTAGGTCCTATTACAGCGTAACCTCCGTCATTTGGTTGAAACAGGCTGTACCGCCCTTCATATGTTTGTGGCTGGTAATCGTAATTTCGAATCATATAATCTTCTTCAGTCATAATTGAGCATCCAAATTTTTTTATTTCAGTACGGTAACCTCCAAAATCACGTAACACTTCTTCCATCGGTAGTTCTAAACCTTCACGCAACCCTTCTAACTCTTGCCACATGTTAGGTGCATACTGCATAAACTTGTCCTTAGCTTCATATACATCAATTGAAAAGCGTGGTCTTCTAATTTTCCAATGTTTAAGGCGGTTTTGGATTGTTAATGTGTCTTTTAGTTGCTTTCCTTGTTCATAGCCAAAGTCATAGTGGCTACCTCTAAATTGAATGATTTCACTATATATTTGCTTCATCTACGCTCAATCCTTTTTAAAAATGGTTTTTATCATTATACAAGAAATAGTCGAAATAAGCGAAGTTAAAAAAAGTTGTTGATGAACTGAAGTAAAACAAAGCCCTTAAAGTGATTAAGATCACTTTAAGGGCTTATTATTTTGTGTGTATACGTCAAATTGTTTTCCATAAAATCACTTAGTTAAGATAATTGAATAAAAGGTAATGTTATTGTATAATACAGTGTTGATTTGTCTTATATAAAATAAACTATAAAATATATTAAAGCAAGGTGGTCAATATGTCTAATAAGGATTACAGAGTTTTGCTTTATTACAAATACGTTCAAATTGAAGATCCAGAAACGTTTCGTGATGAGCATTTACAATTCTGCGAAAATCTTGGTTTAAAAGGTCGAATTATTGTCGCTGAAGAAGGTCTAAACGGAACTGTCTCAGGGACAGTTGAACAAACGAATCAATATATGGAAGCTCTACAAGCTGATCCGCGTTTTGAAGATATGACGTTCAAAATTGATGAAGCAGATGAGCATGCATTTAAGAAAATGCACGTTCGTCATAAAGATGAAATCGTTAATTTAAGTTTAGGTGATGATGACATCAACTAATGAGCAAACGGGTGAGTATTTAGATCCTAAAGATTTCTACGAAGAAATGAAAAAGGAAGATACAATCGTCTTAGATGCACGTAATGATTATGAATATGATATTGGACATTTCCGTGGAGCGATTCGTCCTGATATTCGCAACTTCCGTGAACTTCCTGAATGGATTAAAGACAATAAAGAACTATTAGAAGGTAAGCGTGTGTTAACGTATTGTACAGGCGGAATTCGTTGTGAAAAGTTTTCAGGTTGGTTGAAAGAAGAAGGTTTTGATGATGTTGGTCAGCTACACGGTGGTATTGTTAGTTATGGTAAAGACCCTGAAGTAAAAGGTGAATTATGGGATGGACAATGTTATGTGTTTGATGAGCGAATTAGTGTACCAATCAACCAAGTGGAGCACAACGTTGTAGGTCGTGACTATTTCACGGGTGAGCCTTGTGAACGTTACATTAATTGTGCAAACCCTGATTGTAACGAACAAATTCTTTCTTCAGAAGAAAACGAACATTTCTTCCTAAGAAGTTGCTCACATGAATGCCGTGTACACCCTCGCAACCGTTACATTGAAGAACACGGTTTGTCAGAAGAGGAAGTACAAGCGAAGATGGAAGCCATTGAAGAGTACGAAAAACAGAAAGTATAAATTTTCGTTGACATGGTTATAAATGCCATGATACTATGCATATAATTTAATATTAATAATTGAATAACAATTTTGACTCTTATCAAGAGTGGCAGAGGGACTGGCCCGATGAAGCCCGGCAACCTTCAAACAACGGTTTGAAAGGTGCTAATTCCTGCAAAGCAATTGCTTTGGGAGATAAGTGAGACAAATAGTTTTGAATATTTGACCTCTCTATCTCTCAAAGGTAGGGAGGTTTTTTGCGTTTTAAAAGTTATGAAAAGGAGGAGGTGATGACAATTAGCAAAAGAGAAGAAAAAGTTGTCATTCCTAATTTTACTTTAGAATCAGGTTATACGTTTAAAGAAGTTGAATTGGTTTATGAAAAGGCAGGAAACGAAGAAGGGCCAGTCATTTTGGTGTGTCACGCTTTAACAGGTAATCATAAAACGGTTGGTACAGATGAAGATCTTGGTTGGTGGCAGGGCTTGATCCATGATGGTGGTTATATTGATTTAAATCAATACCAAGTGATGACGTTTAATGTGTTAGGAGGATGTGATGGTTCAACAGGGCCGAAAACTACCAATCCTGAGACTGCCAAG
>NZ_AKIF01000024.1 GCF_000269905.1 Alkalibacillus haloalkaliphilus C5 | reverse complement strand
AAGTGTAGAAAAGCGCGTACCTCCATTCTTAAGAGGTGAAGGTAAAGGGTGGATTACAGCAGAATATGCCATGTTACCTAGAGCGACAGAACAACGTAACATTCGTGAATCTTCTAAAGGTAAAGTAGCTGGTCGTACAATGGAAATACAACGCTTAATTGGACGTTCGCTAAGAGCTATTATTGACCTTGAAAAAATCGGTGAGCGTACAATTTGGGTAGACTGTGACGTGATTCAAGCAGACGGTGAACAAGAACAGCAGCTATTACAGGAGCTTTTGTTGCGACAACATTGGCCTGTGTCAAATTATTAGAAGATGATCTAATTAAAGAAATACCAATTACTAACTTTTTAGCAGCAACTTCTGTCGGTATAACACCAGATTCCGAAGCAATACTGGATTTATGCTACGATGAAGATTCAAAGGCTAATGTTGATTTAAACTTAGTGATGACTAGTCAAGGTGAATTTGTTGAGCTGCAAGGTACAGGAGAAGAAGCGACATTTACGCCAAGCCAGTTAAATGAAATGCTTCAATTAGGCACAAGTGGACTTAAGCAAATTATAGACATACAAAAAGATGCATTAGGTGAAGCAGCAAATTTAATTCATAGTTAGGGGAATTCGATGAAAACAATTTATGTTGCAACGACTAATAAAGGTAAAATTAAAGAGTTCGAACAAATTTTATCCGGATTATCCATTAAAATTGAGAGTTTACAAGATCATGTGACAAACATGGAAGATGTAGAAGAAACAGGTGTAACGTTCGAAGAGAATGCTGTTTTAAAAGCTAAAACTTATGCTAAAAGACATAACTTGCCCGTTATAGCAGATGACTCAGGTTTAGAAATTTATGCTCTAAATGGAGAGCCTGGTGTATATTCAGCTCGTTATGCAGGTGAAGAGAAAAGTGATGATGCGAACATTGAAAAAGTACTTACAAAGTTAGGTGAAAAGAATGCTGACGATCGAAGTGCCGCTTTCGTCTGTGTTATGGCATATGCAGAACCGGGAGAAGAAGTACTAACGACGAAAGGTAAATGCCAAGGAACGATCACAAACGAGCGACATGGCAGTGAAGGCTTTGGTTATGATCCAATTTTTAAACCAGCTGGATATGACCAAACGTTAGCTGAACTAGGATCGACAGTCAAAAATGAAATTAGTCATCGCCGTAAGGCATTAAATGATATGGTTAATGTATTGTCAGAAAAAGTTTCAGGTTAGGGTCAAGTCCCTACCTGAAACTTAAACTTAAAATTTTTATAGGTTGTGTGTTGACATTAGAGGTCGTTCTTTTATATAATAATCTTTGTCCGCAACAGAGGAATTAACCATTGTTGCAAGTAACCGTTCATTATGCGGGTGTAGTTTAATGGTAAAACCTCAGCCTTCCAAGCTGATGTTGTGGGTTCGATTCCCATCACCCGCTCCATTTAATACATAAGTCATCTTTTGAGAGGTCCCGGTAGCTCAGCAGGATAGAGCAACAGCCTTCTAAGCTGTCGGTCGCAGGTTCGAATCCTGCCCGGGACGCCATTTAAACAATATGCTCAATCCCTTTAACCACAAGGGATTGAGCTTTTTTAATACCTTATACATATCGCCTTATCACAGTAAAGGAATTTTTCATACTTTTCTTCTTTACTTTAAGTTAATTTTAAATTGAAATTTCGGTTGAAAATTCGATTCATGGACTTCTTAACGGCTTTCCCAGTAAAAGTGAGCCATTTATATTGAGTATTTGCGTTCTGAGTATAAATAGTTATTTGTTTAAAGTGGGGTGTAGCTGGTTTGTATATGGAGGATTGTTGAATCTAGTTATTAATTGAGGAGGCGAAATATGAAAAAATTTAGTAATTATTTTATTTACGCTAATGATTGTTGCTTTTAGTTCTGGTGAGGATGATATAGAAGTAGAGGAAGAGGAAAATGTTAATCAAGAAAGAAATAAATATAATGAGCATAGTATGTTCTGGGATTCATACATTGGAATGTTCCAGACTCCACTGTAAAATAGGAAGGAAATTTCCCCTCGCTTTGTAAACACGTTATGCTTATTCCCTCTTAACAATATTTAAATCTTCTTTTTTATACCTTTTTCATTCATTATTATGAACATGAACAAAATTAGTTGGATGTGACAAATTGTAGTAGGGGATATCACATGTGATAGATATATATAATGTATTATGCAGTCCATGTATATCATAATCTCAATATGTTGCGCTGCAATTGTTTATAAGGAATATAGGGCCCTCCCACAATTGTTTAAATTTATAAAAATTGAGTTGGGAATGACAAAGATGTCTTTAATACATTGGCTATAGTGACTACTTCTTGTGGTTAGTTAAATTTTGTAAATCATTTAATAGTTTATCTAACTTTTGACTAAGCTTAATAGTATCAGGATGGTTTAACCCTTTGGTTATACCTGACTGTATCATTTGCAGTTTTAAATTTCTAATCTCAGATTCAACTTGACTCTTTATATTTGATTGCATTTCGGACACCCCAATCAAATTGTGGGAGGACAATAATTAAATTACCTTCTATTTATTGTGAAAATCAATAAAATTTAAAATTATTAGTAGAATTTCACTCTTTTGTTAATTTAAATAGATAAATTATAGTCATGTTATTATCTATAAAATATTTTTCTCGATTACTGTTTTTAAAAATTTAAGTTGATATGTTTAATGCTGGGAATGGGAGTAAGTATACTCCCATTAGTATTTGTAATATATGTACATTTGGCGTTATAATCAAAATTTGACTATAACGCTTTCTTTATACAATAATTATATGGCTAATAGTCGGGTTTTGTGGATTAACAATTAGTTATGTCTTAATTTCTTTTGCTTTAGTCTAATAAATAATAATGTGACCGATAAAGGTCGTACTTAATTTAATGAAGTCACCTACCATCTTAGTAACATCGTAAGTACACAGCAATCTCCGGCATTAGCACTCGTCCTCATCTTGATTGTGATACCACTTGGAGTAAATTCAATATCAAGATCATGTTCACACCTGTTCCTTGAAGCAATTGTTGAACACGTTCTAGGTCATTGACTTGAGCCGCTTCCATCACGTTAAATGCTAATTCATCAGATTGTAACAATTTATTAAGCATTAAGCTTCCGTCCGCCATTAAGTGACTAAAAGCTTCTGCTGATTCTTTAAACTTTGACGGGTCGACTTCAGGGAAGTCTTGCCGCTGTTCAACAGTGAACTCAGGTGAATAAATAAAACAGTTATAAGGCCTGTGTTTCATCACGTGTCCTCCTTATTTTCCATTCTTCTTATCAACATATGTCATGGATTTTTAATTGTGAGATGATAAAATGGTTACGTGCTTTAAGTCTTATTAGGTGAGCCACCATACATGTAAAATTGACTAGAATACATTAGTAATAAATAGAGAAATATCGACAAAATGATACTTTATATATGATAAAATGAAATATAATTGTAATAACTCTATTATCTATTTGAAAAGATATGTATGTTATAATCAAAAATAGAGATTTAATAGATTATTATTTGGGGGAAGCGATCGTGAATAAAATTACCTATTCAATAGTTTTAACTCTTGTCTTGAGTTTAACTTTTGCAGCAACTACATATGCTGATACTGATGAATTAAGGGATCGAGAATCAGAGATTTCAGATGAACGCTCACAGTTAAGTGAGGAGCTGTCTGAAGCAGAAACGGAGCTAGCTGAAGTTTTAACTGAATTAGAAGAGTTAAATCAAGAGATTGATCGCATCAATGAAGCTAGAGAACAAAATGAGGAAAAGCTTGAAGAAACAGAACAACAAATAGATGAAACACAAGAAGAAGCGGATTACTTAGAAAATGAAATTGAAGTAATTCAAGAAAGAATTGACATTCGCCAAGAAGTGTTAAGTGAAAGGTTATCGACGTTACAAAGAAACGGCGGTAATGTAAATTATATTGATGTTATACTTGGTTCTAGTAATTTTGGAGACTTTGTTAGCCGTGTAACGACGGTAAACAAGATTATGGATTCTGATAAAGATTTAGTCGATCAACAAGTTTCTGATAAAAATGAGGTTGAAAACAAACAGGAAACATTATTAGATCGATTAGATGAATTGGAATCGATGGAACAAGAACTAGTTGGAATGAATGAATTGCTAGAGGATCAAAAAGATTCTAGTGAACAGAAGCAAGATGAATTACAAGATAAACAACAAGAATTAGTAGCTTTACAAGAAGAATTAGAAGTTCAAGATCGAGAGCTGGCTTCTTTACAAGAAGAAGTTAGACAAGATATTGAACGTGCGGAAGCTGAAAGGGTCACATTAGCTTCAAGTAATAGTTCTAGTAGTGGCAGCTCCGACAATGGTGGGGACGTAAGCAATACAGTTCAGTCATCTTCATCGTCCAATGTTAGCGGAAACGGTAGTATGGAAAGTGTAATTGAAGCGGGGATGACACAAACTGGAACACCTTATGTTTGGGGTGGTACTTCTCCTTCAGGTTTTGACTGTTCTGGTTTCTTAACATGGGCATTCAGTCAAGGTGGACTCAATGTGCAAGGGCGTAGTACTAATGATTTCGTTCATGTAGGTACAAGAGTATCACCAAGTGAAATGCAAAGAGGAGACCTAGTCTTTTTTGATACGTATAAACAAGATGGACATATTGGAATTTATTTAGGTAACGGTCAGTTTTTAGGTGCACAAAATTCAACAGGTGTAGCTGTTGCTAATATGACCTCTGGTTACTGGGATCGAAACTTTAACGGTCACGTTCGCCGTATACAATAGTTGTTTATGAGAAATACCGGTCGAGATGGTTAACATCACGATTGGTATTTCTTTTTTATTAGAAGTACTTATGGAGGTATCGTATGAAAAATATCATTGAACAATCATTAATAGACTTTGGTGATCACTCTGATGTTATTGAAATTAAAAGGGTATCAGGTGGTGACATTAACGATAGTTTTTATATTCAAACTTATGATAATGAGTACTTTATTAAATTTAACGAGCAATCGCCAGAAAGATTTTTTGAGTTAGAAGCTAAAGGGCTTCAAAATATTAAACGTACGAATACAATTAATGTTCCTCAAGTTTATTCTTATAGTGACAAACCTAATGAATCTCATATGCTGTTAGAATGGATCGAACAAGTGCAGAGTTTCAAAGAAGATATATTAGGTGAAAAAGTAGCTATGTTACATAATACTTATTCATCTAAGCATGGTTATGAACACTTTACTTATATCGGAACGTTAGAACAACCAAATGCCCTTTATACAAATTGGCCTGAGTATTACAGCTCTTGCCGTTTAAAAGCTCAATATGACATTGGCGTTGCACGAGGAGCATAAAAGGAATAAGAGAAAGTCAGTTATGGGATGTAATCGTTCGATGTGAAGAGCTTCTACCTAAAAATGTTACTGCCTCACATTTGCATGGAGATTTATGGAGTGGGAATTGGCTATATAACAATGAGGGGGTACCTTATTTAGTAGACCCTTCGTTTTTGTATGGTGATCGACATTTCGAATTAGCTTTTACATATTTATTCGGCGGTTTCTCTGAGGCTTTTTACCAAGGGTACAAAAATGTAGGTACTATAGAAGATTATTTTGATGATGTTAAGCCTCTATATCAGTTATATTATTTACTCGTTCATTTAAATATTTTCGGGGAAATGTATGGTTCATCAGTAGATTCTGTTCTCAATCATTATTCAAAGATTAAATAGGAATAGGAACTCTCCTAATCGTTCATTCTATGTATTAGGTATGAATGGAAGGGGAGTTATAATGGAACAGTTTGAGAATTTTAATAAAAGCTTTATTAACGGTGAATGGGTTAAAGGTGAAAGTAGTCGTGATTATGAAAATAAAAATCCATACGATCAATCAATTATTAATACTATACCGTTGGCAACTAAACAACAGTTAGAAGATGCATATGTTAAAGCTAAACAAGCGCAAAAAGAATGGGCTCAAT
Organism: Alkalibacillus haloalkaliphilus C5; assembly: GCF_000269905.1. Classification (GTDB taxonomy): domain Bacteria; phylum Bacillota; class Bacilli; order Bacillales; family Alkalibacillaceae; genus Alkalibacillus; species Alkalibacillus haloalkaliphilus_A. The sequence continues at coordinate 17,395 of NZ_AKIF01000024.1, read as the reverse complement.
CTTCTGCAGAAGAACGTAAAAACATTTTAGAAAAAGTGAGTTCTTATTTGGAAGAACATAGAGATGAAATTGTACAAATAATCGCACGAGAGACAGGCGGTAGTTTGATTAAAGCTAGTGTTGAAGTCGATCTGACTATCGCTTTAGTCGACGAAGCTACTAATATGCCAGATGAGCTTAACCGTGTGGATGAAAAAGGAGCTGCGGTTGAAGGTAAAGTTAATAAAGTCCATCGATTACCATTGGGTGTTATAACATCTATATCTCCGTTTAACTTTCCGATGAACTTGTCGATACGAACAATTGCACCAGCGATCGCTTTAGGAAATGCTGTTGTTCATAAACCAGATAACCAAACGTCATTAACGGGTGGTTCAATTTTGGCTAAAGCATTCGAACATGCTGGCTTACCTAAAGGTGTGTTTAATTGCATTTTAACAGACCTGGATGAAATTGGAGATTATATGATCGAAACACAACATTCCCCTTTAATAAGTTTTACAGGTTCAACACCTGTTGGGAAACATATTGCTGAAAAGGCAGGTGGTATGTTAAAACGTGTTGCCTTAGAACTAGGAGGAAACAATCCATTTATTGTACTTGAAGACGCTGATCTCGACCGAGCAGTTGATGCAGCTATTTTTGGTAAGTTTATTCACCAAGGTCAAATTTGCATGATTATAAACCGCATAATCGTACATGAAAAACTCTATGATTCATTTGTCGATCAATTTGTCGAGCGTGTTAAAGAGATTCCTTCAGGTGATCCAACAGAAGAAGGTGTCATTGTCGGCCCGTTAATTAATGAGGAGCAAGTTGAGAACGCCCTTGAAATTATTGAAACAGCCAAAAAAGAAGGGGCAAACTTAGTACTAGAAGGTCAAAGAGAAGGAAACTTATTAACACCACATGTCTTTACTGACGTTAAAAATGATAGTGAATTAGCACAAACCGAGTTGTTTGCTCCGATTGCAACGATTATAAAAGCAACTACTGATGATGAGGCAATTGAGATGGCAAACGACACACCGTATGGTTTAAGTTCCTCTATATTTACAAATGATTTAGAAAAAGGGGAACAGTTAGCGCTAAAAGTTGAAAGTGGTATGACACATATTAATGACCAAACAGTAAATGACAACCCAACCATTCCATTTGGTGGAACGAAAGAGAGTGGTGTCGGGAAGTTTGGCAACCCATGGATTGTTGAAGAGTTTACAATTACTAAATGGGTGTCTATACAGGAAGAATATCGCGACTTTCCATTTTAGTTTATAACTAACACTATAGAGCACGTAGATCGGACTTATACTCAAGTCTTTTTTCTACGGTGCTCTTTAATATTTATTAAAGTTAGAGGAGAAGCCATATTTTTGGTCATTATTTTGTTACAATAGGGTTATCCTTTATTTATGTGTTTTTTTATGTCTTATTAAGGGTAGATTAGATAGTAGAATTGAATAAGGAGGTGAGAGCATGAGTACAGAGCGTCAAGATGTTGTGATGTTTCCAGGTTGGAGGAAAGAGCTGGAACAGAAAACTTTTGATGCTATTCAACAGAAATATTATGAGGAAGCCTTATTACATATTAAAAAATTAGAAGATTTTAAAGAAGCTTCGAATGATATTTTAACAGCAAAAGTTATCTGCTTTGTTGAGTTAGCAAGATATGATGAAGCGATTAGTTTATGTCGTCGTCTAATGAAAGAGGATGATGACCATTATTATAAGTATTTACATATTTATTTAACAATTCTTTTCCAAACGAGTCAGTATACAGAACTGATTGAATTATTAGATGAAATTTTTGAAAATGAGACTATACCATATGAGTATGAGGAAGCTTTTAAACAACTTTATGATGTTAGTAAAGATATGCGAGATTCTGCTACGCAACAAGAAGCAGAAACACATATGAATCACTTTTTCGATTCCTTAGAGAACGGCAATTTTCAAGAACAGTGGAAATTATTATCGATGCATAGAAAGCATGACGTAGAACCTCATTTAGATGCTATAAAGCCGTATTTAAGTGACGCAAGGTTGAATCCCGTTATTAAAACAGGTATCATCCAATGGTTAATGGATTGTGAAATCGAGCAAAAAATCGAAGTTGAAAAATTTGATCACTCGGACTATGTCATTCCAGCTCAATTAAACGATATTTTGGATACATACTTTGCACAGAGCGTCTTAGATTACCTTGAAAATGTGGAACAAGGTGATCCAACATTGTATGAGTTCGTTAAACAAATTTTATATCGCTATCTTTATATTAAGTATCCCTTTGAACCACAATCAGACCGTCAAAGCGTTCAAAACTTAGGAGAAGCTGTTTTAATGCTTGCCCAGAAGTATTTACATTTGAATGAAGATACTAACTTAACTGAAGAAGCTTCAAAAGAACAACAAAAATGGATGGAAGAAATCGAACGTTTAGAGAAAATATATTTTTCTCAAGTAGAGGACTAAATTTACTAATTCATGAGTATTGAACGTCGGAATTTCTATGTTATAATATAGTGGTTGCATTATGCATGAGCGCAAATATGCATGAAAACATACGACAATCATTAGTATGAATAGATGTTGGAGGGAAGAATTATGTCAGCAAAATGGGAAAAGAAAGAAGGTAATGAAGGAGTTCTTACTGTAGAAGTTGACGCTTCTGAGTTTGATCAAGCCCTTGACCAAGCCTTTAAAAAAGTTGTTAAAGATGTGCAAATACCTGGTTTCCGTAAAGGTAAAGTACCTCGTCCAATGTTCGAACAGCGTTTCGGTGTAGAATCTTTATATCAAGATGCGGTAGATATCGTATTACCTGATGCATATATGAAAGCTGTTGAAGAAGCAGGTATTACACCAGTAGACCGTCCAGAAGTAGATGTTGAACAAATCGAAAAAGGACAACCGCTAATTTTCAAAGCTACTGTAACAGTTAAGCCTGAAGTAGAATTAGGCGAGTATAAAGGTCTAGAAGTAGAAGAACAAGATGCAACTGTTGCAGATGAAGAAGTTGAAGAAGAGTTAAAATCTCAACAAGAAAAGCAAGCTGAGCTAGTTGTTAAAGAAGAAGGAGAAGTTGAAAACGGCGACACAGTTGTTATTGACTTTGAAGGTTTCTTAGACGGTGAAGCATTTGAAGGTGGATCAGCTGAAAACCATACATTAGAAGTAGGTTCAGGTTCATTCATCCCTGGATTTGAAGAGCAATTAGTAGGTAAGACTGCTGGAGAAGACACAGAAGTAAGCGTGACTTTCCCAGAAGATTACCATGCTGAAGAATTAGCTGGTAAAGAAACGACTTTCAAAGTGAAAATCCATGAAGTAAAAGCAAAGGAATTACCTGAATTAGACGATGAGTTCGCTAAAGATGTAGACGAAGAAGTTGAAACTTTAGAAGAACTAAAAACTAAAACAAAAGAACGCCTACAAGAGCAAAAAGAAACTGAAGCAGATAACCAAAAGCGTGAAACTCTAGTCGAGAAAGCGTCTGAAAACGCAACGGTTGATATTCCAGATGCAATGGTTGATTCAGAGCTAGACCGTATGCTTCAAGAGTTCGAACAACGCTTACAAATGCAAGGTATGACATTAGATATGTATTACCAATTCTCTGGTCAAAGTGAAGACGATCTTAAAGAACAAATGAAAGAAGATGCTGCAAAGCGTGTTCGTACTAACTTAACGCTTGAAGCAATCTCTGCTCAAGAAGAATTAGAAGTAACAGAACAAGATGTAGAAGATCAGCTTCAAGAGATGGCTGCTATGTACCAAACTGATGCTGAGCAGTTAAAACAAATGTTAGGTGGCAACACTGACGCATTAAATGAAGACTTAAAGCTTAAGAAAGCAATTGATTTCTTAGTAGAAAACGCAAAAACTGTATAATTTCACAAGTGTATAAGCAAGGCGCGTAACTTTACGTGCCTTGTTTTGCACTATAATTAATGTTTTGGCAATTTCGAACATAGGCTATAGTAATATTGATCAATCAATGATAAAATAATTCGAACAAATAGTTTTTTTGCACATATAATATGAATAAGTTTTTCTTTTGACTTAATTGATTTAGAAGTACATAATGGAGAATGTGAAGGTTAAAGCTTAAGAAATAAGATCAAAAATTACCTGTTTAAGACCATGCTTTTTTATTAAAATTAATGATAATTCGTAGTGGTTAAATATAGATCATTATGGGGTGAATGTATGTTTAAATTTAGTGATGAAAAAGGGCAGCTAAAATGCTCATTTTGTGGAAAGACTCAAGACCAAGTTCGCAAGTTAGTTGCAGGGCCTGGCGTTTATATATGTGATGAATGCATCGACTTATGCACTGAAATCGTTGAAGAAGAATTAGGTACTGTAGAGCAGGAAGACTTTAAAGAAGTACCGAAGCCAAAAGAGATCTGCGACATTTTAGATGATTATGTTATCGGTCAAGAAGAGGCGAAAAAGTCATTATCTGTCGCAGTTTATAACCACTATAAACGTATTAATTCTAATGTAAAAAATGATGATGTTGAGGTCTCAAAGAGTAATATCCTTCTTTTAGGACCAACAGGTAGCGGTAAGACATTACTAGCTCAAACGTTAGCTCGTATTTTAAATGTACCATTTGCAATTGCAGATGCTACTTCATTAACAGAAGCGGGTTACGTTGGTGAAGATGTTGAAAATATCTTATTAAAACTAATTCAATCTGCTGATTACGATGTGGAAAAGGCAGAAAAAGGTATTATCTATATTGATGAAATTGATAAAGTTGCTCGTAAATCTGAAAACCCGTCCATTACACGTGACGTTTCAGGTGAAGGTGTACAACAAGCACTGCTAAAAATTCTTGAAGGTACACAAGCAAGCGTACCACCACAAGGTGGGAGAAAGCATCCTCATCAAGAATTTATTCAAATAGACACGACTAACATTTTATTTATCGTTGGTGGTGCATTTGACGGAATCGATCAAGTTGTTAAACGTCGTCTAGGTGAACGTGTAATTGGTTTCGGTTCTGAATCAACGGGAGAACAGTTAGAGGAATCTGAGCTGTTAACAAAAGTGTTACCAGAAGACTTATTACGTTACGGATTAATTCCAGAGTTTATCGGTCGTCTACCGGTAATTGGTAGTCTAACGCCGTTAGATGAGGATGCATTAGTTGAAATTCTAACGAAGCCTAAAAATGCATTATCTAAACAATATGAGAAGTTGTTTGATATTGATGGTGTTGAGTTAGAACTTCAAGATGAAGCACTTCGAGCAATTGCGAATAAAGCCATTGAGCGTAATACAGGAGCAAGAGGTTTACGTTCAATTATTGAAGGTATCATGCTTGATGTTATGTTCGAATTACCATCAAGAGATGATATTGAGAAATGTATTATCACAAAAGACACGGTTGAATTAGAAAAAGGTAAGCCGACACTTGTGATGGAAGATGGATCTGTAGTTGATCAAAATAAAGAAAGTCCAAAAGAAAGTGCTTAACAACAGTTAAAGTATTTTAGAGGGTACTCTCCTCTTCGAAGTGAGAGTACCTTTTTATTTTGTATTCTTTTCATGGATAAAATTGGTTGCTTTTTAAGTCAGAAGTTACTAACATTTTATTTCAAAAACAAAATAGATTAAAATGAAATGTATATAATAAAGATAGCAATATATGAAGTTTAGTTGTAACCGTAATTGGAGGTGTGACTTAAATTGAACAATGACATCTATCAAGAAATACCATTATTACCATTAAGAGGGGTTATTATCTACCCGTCAATGGTTCAACATTTAGATGTAGGACGAGAACATTCAGTTAAAGCGCTTGAACAAGCAATGGTTCAAGACCATAAGCTTTTATTAGCGGCTCAACGTGATTCGTCGTTAAATGAACCAAAAGAAGAAGATATTTATCAATTTGGAACTATTGTATATATCAAACAAATGGTCAAGCTCCCAAATGGCACGAGTCGTATATTAGTTGAAGGTTTAGAGAGAGCTGAAATCGAATCATTTGAACAGCTTGAGCCATATTTTACTGTTACATATAAGACAGTTGAAGATGAGCACGGTGATGGTGTTGAAGAGCAAGCCTTAATGCGCACATTAGTAAACCAATTTGATGAGTATACAAAAGTGTCTAAAAAGACGAAACGAGAAACGTATGAAACAGTAAAAGATATTACTGAGTCAAGTCGTTTAGCTGATATTGTAACTTCTCACTTGTCATTAAAAATTCAACAAAAACAACAAATCTTAGAAACACCGTATGTTCCAGATCGTTTAGAACAACTAGTTCAAATGATTCAAAACGAGAAAGAAGTCCTATCGATGGAAAAAAAGATTGGCCAACGTGTAAAAAAATCGATGGAACGTACTCAAAAGGAATATTACTTGCGTGAACAGTTAAAAGCCATTCAAAAAGAGCTTGGTGACCAAGACGGTAAAACTGGTGAGGTTGAACAATTGAAAGGAAAAATTGCTGAAGCCAATATGCCAGAGCGAATCGAAGAAGTGGCTTATAAAGAGTTAAACCGCTATGAAAAAGTCCCGCAAAGCTCAGCTGAAAGTTCTGTTATTCGAAATTATATTGAATGGTTAGTTGCATTGCCATGGACAGACGAAACAGAAGATAACTTAGATGTAAACCGCGCTCAAGGTGTGTTAGATGAAGATCATTACGGTCTGGACCGGGTTAAAGAACGAGTGTTAGAGTATTTAGCGGTACAACAGTTAACCGAATCTGTTAATGGACCTATCCTATGCTTAGTTGGCCCTCCAGGTGTTGGTAAAACATCATTAGCTAAATCAATTGCCCGTTCAGTTGGGCGTAACTTTGTACGTGCCTCATTAGGTGGTGTGAGAGATGAAGCTGAAATTAGAGGCCATCGTAGAACTTATGTAGGTGCAATGCCCGGAAGAATTATTCAAGGGATGAAAACAGCTGAAACAGTTAACCCTGTTTTCTTATTAGACGAGATTGATAAAATGGCGAGTGATTTCCGTGGCGATCCATCTTCATCTATGTTAGAAGTTTTAGATCCTGAGCAAAATCACTCATTTAGTGATCACTTTGTTGAAGAACCTTATGACTTATCAAAAGTAATGTTCGTTGCAACAGCCAATAATTTAGCAACTATTCCTGGCCCTTTATTAGACCGTATGGAAGTTATTACAATTGCCGGTTATACCGAGTTAGAGAAGCTTCATATTTCGAAGGAACATTTAATTCCAAAGCAAATTAACGAAAATGGCTTAACGAAATCAAAAGTACAATTCCGTGATGAAGCGATTCTTAAACTAATTCGTATGTACACGAGAGAAGCAGGTGTCCGTAATCTAGAAAGAGAGATTGCTTCTGTCTGCCGAAAGGCCGCAAAACTAATAGTGTCAGGTGAGAAAAAGCGAGTTGTCATTACTGAGAAACAATTAGAAGAGCTTTTAGGTAAACCTAAGTTCCGTTATGGACAAGCTGAAGCTGAACACCAAATTGGTGCAGCTACTGGATTGGCGTATACTCAAGCTGGTGGTGACACATTAGCTATTGAAGTTTCTGTTGTACAAGGTACAGGAAAACTAACGTTAACAGGTAAACTTGGCGATGTAATGAAGGAGTCTGCCCAAGCAGCCTTTAGTTACGTGCGTGCTAGAGCAGATGAATTTGAACTTGAGCATGACTTCTATGAAAAGTATGATGTTCATATTCACATTCCAGAAGGTGCTACACCAAAAGATGGGCCTTCTGCTGGTATTACGATTGCCACAGCTTTAGTCTCAGCGTTTACTAATCGTCCAGTCCGTAAAGAAGTAGGTATGACAGGTGAAATTACGCTAAGAGGTCGTGTGTTACCAATTGGCGGACTGAAAGAAAAATCATTAAGCGCACATCGAGCTGGATTATCGAAGATCCTTATGCCAGCTGAAAATGAAAAAGATTTAGAAGATATCCCTGAAAGTGTGCGTGATGTTTTAACTTTCGTCCAAGTAAAACACTTAGATGAAGTGTTAGAACACGCTCTTTTACCAAAGGAGTAAGTAATATGAAAGTAAATCAAGCAGAAATCGTTATGAGTGCAGTAAGTAAAGCGCAGTATCCCGAAGATCATCTATCAGAAATTGCATTATCTGGTCGTTCAAATGTTGGAAAATCATCGTTTATTAATAAGATGATCCAACGTAAAAATTTAGCTCGTACATCATCTAAGCCTGGTAAAACCCAGACGTTAAACTTCTATTTAATTAACGAGTCTTTTTATTTTGTTGATGTGCCAGGTTACGGTTATGCTAAAGTTTCCAAAAGGGAACGAGAAGCCTGGGGACGTATGATGGAAGAGTACTTTACGACAAGGGAGCCGTTAAAAGCAGCTGTTCTATTAATCGATATGCGTCATCCACCTACAGAAGATGACTTAATCATGTATGACTTTTTAAAGTATTATGATTTGCCGATCATAGTCGTTGCAACTAAGTTAGATAAAATCGCAAAATCCAAACGCCAAAAACATCTCAAAGTGATAGAAGATGACTTAGAACTTGAACCAGAAGATGTAGTTATTCCATTCTCAGCGGAAACAGGAGAAGGAAAAGATCAAGTATGGGGAAAGATTAAAGGTTTTCTATAACCTGTTTAAAAGAGGTGCTGATCTAATTCAGCATCTCCTTTTTCATTTCAGGTAAAAGATATCCTTTTAGTAAGAAATTGGACAGCCACACAACAATGGTGTGATTTTTTACATCACCACATTTGAAATAGAACCCATTATTTTGAACTCTGAAACTTGTTACAACTACAATGATTTTGTCTTAGTCATAAACTTTAAACCTGATATGTGATGTAAGTCACGATAATTGTTGTTATTTGTTTTATAATGTAGTCATTAGCTTTTGAATAAAAATTCGGAGTGCTGCTCATCATGGTTAAATATATTTATTTTATTATCGTTGTTGCTTTTATAGATACTTTTATTCAATTACCCATTATCACACCATATGCATTAAGTTTAGGTGCAAGTGAGATGCTTACAGGGTTAATAGTGGCAATTTATTCATTGTCAAATGTGATTGGTAATATAGTGGGTGGACATTTTGTAGATCGTGTCGGTAGAAAACGTGTACTGATTATAGGGATGATTTTAGTTAGTATCGTCTTATTGATTTACCCATTAGCACAAACAGGGGAGCAATTGTTCATCATTCGTTTTCTGCATGGTATTGCTGGTGGTGTTTTAGTACCTGGAGCTTTTGCATTAATTGGAGATCGCTCAAAGCGAACAGGAGATAGCAATTCAATGGCATTTGCAGGTGCTGCAATAGGTATTGCAGCGATATCAGGTCCAGCATTAGGTGGTGGACTTGCAGCAGCTGGGCGAATTGAATATGTATTTATTTTTGTAGCTTTATTATTTCTGTTTAGTGCATTATTCGGCGTTAAATTAATACCCGAATCGATTACACACAGTGAGCGTGGAAAAGTGTCAGCCGCAACGTTTACCCCTTTATTAAAAAATAATAAATTATTACAAGCCTGTTTAATTGCATTTAGCTTAATGGCTAGTAACGGTACTTTAGCTTTTGCTTTACCTATTTTAATTGAAGGTATGAGATTTACTTCGACAGCAACAGGGTTGTTACTTAGTTTGTACGGAGTTACAGCCTTAATAATTTTTGTAACAAGTTTAAATAGAGTTTATAAACGGTTTTTACCGAGAAGTTTATCTATAGCAGGTCTAATTACGATTGCTAGTTCAATGCTTCTACTAAGTTTAACGACAAATATAGTATTGGCTATTGTAGCGATGGTTGTATATGGTATAGGTTTTGCATTTATATTCCCATCGATGAATCAAATGGTAGCTAATGCTACTGATGAATCAAACCGTGGAAAGGCATATGGCATTTTTTATGCGTTTTTCTCAGTGGGTGTGATTACAGGGTCTAGTACATCAGGATTTATATCACAAATGTTTGGCTTGCCATTTATATTTTCTATATTATTAATGATTGTTGCCGTTTTTGCGCTTCAAATAATTAATAATAAACTCCATGATACAGACATCTAAAAATGTTTCTTTTATAGTTGGATAATTTTTGTACTTAAGTTTCATACTAAAAAAGACTTATTTTTTAAATAACAGAATTAAACCAAAAATAATGAGTAAAATCGGCCAAAATTGCTCGATCATGTTAAACATGTAATCAAACCAGCCAAACCAGCTAGGCATTGCAAATGAAGTAAGGGCAATAAACGATAAAATAATCAATATAATACCGATCACAGTCCCTTGGTTCGTTTTTTGAGCACGTAATATAAATGCCATACCAATAATTAAAGTATACATGCCCCAATGGTCAATCCAGTTTACACTATAATTTAAAGCATGGAAATGAATACCTAATCCAAATAGGATCACACCGGGTACGATATTATCATACTGTCTATTTCCGTAAGCATTAAATATGAAAGCCGTGCCGATAATAACTAATATACTAGGCCAAGTATTAAATTGAGATATAAAAGGTATATGATATTGTTGAATTAAAAAGTAAATACCAAAACCAATAAGTATAATGGCAAGAAAGCTTTTTGGTTGCTTCATAATAAAATAGTCTCCTCTATAGACAAAATTCTTGATGGTTCGATACCGATATGATAGTCTACATATAGTTATTAATAATTATTCTAAATAAATCTTATCATAAATTTTCATAATTTGTTCATTCAAATAAAGGTTTTGTACTATTTTTTCTTGTTACAATAATAATTAGATTAGTTCGAGCGATGCAAGGGGTGAATTGGCATGAATTTTGTTGTAGTTACAATTAATTATCGAACAGCCCCAGTAGAAATAAGGGAAAAGTTAACTTTCTCTGAAGACCAAATAAGCGAAGCGATGACAAGATTAAATGAAGAGAAAAGCATTTTAGAAAATGTGATCGTCTCAACTTGTAATCGTACAGAATTATATGTCGTATCTGACCAGTTACATACTGGTCGTTATTATGTAAAGAAATTTTTAGCTGATTGGTTCTCAATGGATGTTGATTACGTTGCTAATTTCATTGAATTGAAAGAAGAGAAAGAAGCAATTAAACATTTATTTAAAGTAGCTGCTGGGTTAGACTCGATGGTATTAGGTGAGACTCAAATTTTAGGACAAGTTAAAGATTCATTTAACATGGCCCAAAATGATGGTGCATCAGGTTTAATGTTTAATCAGTTATTTAAACAAGTTATTACAACAGCTAAACGAGCACACAAAGAAACAGAAATTGGTGAGAATGCTGTATCGATTAGTTATGCAGCTGTTGAATTAGCTAAAACGATCTTTGACCAGTTAAGTAACCAACATGTCGTCATTTTAGGCGCAGGTAAAATGGGTGAATTAGCTGTACAAAATTTACACGGTTCGGGTGTTCATAACATTACAGTTGTTAACCGAACAGTGGAGAAAGCGGAAGAAGTAGCTTCTAAGTTTTCTGGAAGAGCTAAGTCAATGGAAGAATTAAATGAAGTGTTAGAAGAGGCGGATATCGTCATCACTTCTGTTGGAACGGACAACTATATTTTACAACAAAGTGATTTAAAATCCGTTGTTAAAAAGCGTAATGGTAAACCATTATTTATGGTTGATATTGCGGTTCCACGCAATTTAGATCCAGCTATAGAACAATTAGATAGTATGTTCTTATACGATATTGATGACTTGCAAGGAATTGTTGACCAAAATCTAGAAGAACGAAAACAAGCTGCTGTGGAAATCAATCAGATGATTAACGTTGAAATGACCGATTTTGATGAGTGGGTTAAAACGTTAGGTGTTGTACCAGTTATTTCAGCATTACGTAAAAAAGCATTAACAATCCAACGGGATACGATGGCATCAATCGAACGCAAAATGCCAGATTTAACTCCAAGAGAGAAAAAAGTGCTTAATAAACATACAAAAAGTATTGTCAATCAAATGCTTAAAGAACCGATTCTACAAGCGAAAGAAATGGCTGGCGAAGAGCATGCAGATGATATGTTAAAACTTTTTGTACGTATGTTTGGAATTGAAGAAGAAGTACAACAAGAGTTAGAAGAACAGAGTAAAAAGCACCCAAGTCACGAATCAGTTAATCAGTCGCTACCAATTGCAAGCTTAGTTAGAGCGATGCAGTAGGTAAATGAGAGGGGTTCTCTCATGGGGATATTCGAACAGTTTAAACTTTACGAATTAATAGTAATACTATATGGCTTAAGTGTAACCTTTTATTTCTATGACTTTGTTGAACGTAACCGGAAGGCGAACAAGATAGCCTTCTGGTTACTTTTATTGGTTTGGATTTTGCAGACAATTCTTCTCTTTACGAATATTTACATATACGGATTTATTCCTGTTTTTAACATCCTAGAAGGTTTATATTTTTATGCATGGTTAATATTATTAGTATCGATTGTTGTTAACTATTTCTACAAAATGGATTTAGTCGTTTTCATTGTTAACATCATTGGTTTTTTAGTAATGATGATGTTTTTAATGAGCTATGCAACGAGTGATCAATCGCAACTAACAGGGGATTTCGTAGGTGAAATATTAGTGGCTCATATTGTGCTTGCATTTGTTGCCTATACGCTATATACACTTTCTTTTGCATTTGCTACGCTGTATTTAATACAGTTTTACTTGCTGAAAAAGAAAAGATGGCGTCAACTAGTCAAAAGAATTGGCAATTTAGAGCAACTAGAGAAGATATCATTTTTACTTGTTGTCTTTGCTACACCGATTCTTCTAATTTCTCTAGTGTTTGGATTGTTGTGGGCTTATACAACTGATGATTTATTTTATTGGTTAGATGCCAAAACGGTAGGATCATTTGTCGTAATTGGGATTTATTCTATCATTATATATATAAGAGTAACGAAAAAGTTAGTAGGCAAATCTGTTGCGAGACTAAATATTATAGCTTTTTTAGCACTATTTAGTAATTATTTAATTTTATCAATGTTATCAAATTTTCATGGATTAAACTAGGAGGCAAAATATGCGTAACATTATTATCGGTTCAAGAAGAAGTAACTTAGCTTTAACTCAGACTCAGTGGGTTATTGATCAATTAAACAAAGTATCAGATGAGTACAGCTTTGACGTGAAAAAAATTGTAACGAAAGGTGATCAAATCCTAGATGTTACTTTATCAAAAGTAGGTGGAAAAGGCCTATTTGTTAAAGAAATTGAACAAGCGATGTACAACCATGAGATTGACATGGCTGTCCATAGTATGAAAGATATGCCATCACAAGTTCCTGAAGGCTTAACGATTGGATGTGTGCCAGAACGTGAGGACCACCGTGATGCTTTCATCTCTGAAGATCATGTTAAGTTAGACGACTTAAAAGAAGGCGCACTAATAGGTACGAGTAGTTTACGTCGTGGTGCACAATTACAAGCATATCGTCCTGACCTACAAGTTCAATGGATTCGTGGAAATATTGAAACTAGACTACGTAAGTTAAAAGAAGAGAATTTTGATGCCATTATTTTAGCGGCAGCTGGACTTAAACGTATGGGTTGGTCAACAGAGTTAGTTACAGAGTTTTTAGACCCAGAGATTTGTTTACCTGCAGTAGGTCAAGGCGCGCTTGCGTTAGAGTGCCGTGAAGATGATGAAGATTTATTACAGCTTATTAATCAAATTAATAATGAGTATACAGCAAGAACGGTACAAGCTGAGCGTAAGTTTTTAAGTTTATTAGAAGGTAGCTGTTCAGTACCAATCGCTGGTTACGCTGTACTAGAGGAAGATGAAGTTGTATTACAAGCCTTAGTTTCTTCATCTGATGGAAAGACCGTACTAAAAGAAACAGTCCGTTCAAAAGATCCGATCGAAGCTGGTGAGAAAGCTGCGGAATTACTAATTAATAGAGGCGCAAAAAAGTTAGTAGAAGAAGCGAAAGAGGAGTTAGAAGGGTAATAATGGGGAATGTAAGTAAGGAAATACTGCTATCAAGAGGCTTAGATCAATCTAATCCCTTTACCAAACTAGACCTTGATCAAGTAACTGTTAGAGGAGTTCCACTTATTAAGTTCGCTCAGTATGATGATCAAGATGCTGAGCGAACCCTTCACTCACTTTATTCATTTGATTGGATTATTTTCACTAGTCATAATGGTATTAAATACTTCTTTAACTTACTAGAACAGCACAATGTGTCAAAAGAAGTACTGCATCATAAAAAGCTTGCAACTGTTGGAAGTAAAACAGCTGAAACGTTGAAAGGCTTTGGCTTTGTAGCTGATTTTGTCCCAGACGTGTACGACGCTGATCGCATGGGAAATCAAATGTTAGAGGAAGAACAATTAAACGATGTGCTTTTAGTAAAAGGAACACGGTCTAGAAGTGTATTAGATGATTTGTTCTCAAAGCATCATATAAGCTATTCAACACTTACTGTTTATGATTCCGTAACTAATCAAGATGAAGAAGAATCCATGATGGATATCTTAACTAATAGACGGTTATCAGCTGTAGTATTTACATCACCATCATCGGTTGAAGCATATTTTGCATTAGGTGGAACATTAGCTCAGGAAACTGTCCATTTACCTTGCTTTTGTATCGGAGAGACGACAGCCAACTATGCTCATAATGTTGGTTTTAATCAAATAATTGTCCCAGAAACTTATACACTCGGTGCTTTAGCTATAGAAGTAGAAAAGTACTTTAAGGAGGAATAGTATGTCAAATTTACCATTTGCACGTCATCGCCGATTAAGAACATCCGATCAACTAAGAGATTTAGTACGTGAAACGAAAATACATAAAGAAGATTTAATTTATCCAATTTTCGTTCTTGAACAGCCAGGGCAAAAAAATGAGGTAGCTTCCATGCCAGGTGTATATCAAGTGTCATTGGATCTTTTATTAGATGAAATTAACGAAGTTGTTAATTTAGGAATTCGTTCAATCATTTTATTTGGGGTTCCAGAAGAAAAAGATGACGTCGGTTCTGAGGCGTACAATGATGAAGGTGTTGTACAAAAGGCGACACGACTTGTAAAGGACCAATACCCAGAATTGGTTGTCGTAGCTGATACTTGCTTATGCCAGTATACATCTCATGGGCATTGTGGCGTCATTAAGAACCAGTTCGTTGATAATGATGAGACATTACCATTGTTAGTTGAAACTGCTGTGTCACAAGCGAAAGCAGGAGCAGATGTGATCGCCCCATCCAATATGATGGATGGATTTGTCGTTGAAATACGTAAAGGGCTAGATCAAGCTGGATTTGAGAACATTCCAATTATGTCTTATGCCGTTAAATATGCCTCAGCATTTTACGGACCATTTAGAGATGCTGCTCATAGTACTCCGCAATTTGGTGATCGTAAAACATACCAAATGGACCCTGCTAACCGTTTAGAAGCTCAACGTGAAGCTGAGTCTGACGTTGAACAAGGTGCAGACTTTTTAATTGTAAAGCCAGCTTTAAGTTATTTAGATATTATGCGTGAATTGAAAGATCGTTATAACCAACCGATCATCGCTTATAATGTAAGTGGTGAGTATTCTTTAATTAAAGCTGCAGCAAAAAATGGTTGGGTAGATGAAAGAGAAATTGTGTTAGAAAAAGTCACTTCAATGAAGCGAGCAGGAGCAGACTTAATTATAACTTACTTTGCAAAAGATATTGCAAAATGGATTAAAGAATAAGGAGGACGTTCCAATGACTAATCGTTCACAACAACTATTTTCAGAAGCTGTCGACCTATTCCCAGGAGGAGTTAATTCACCAGTAAGAGCTTTCAACTCTGTTGATGTTGATCCTATTTATATGGAAGAAGGTAAAGGGTCAAAAATTAAAGACGTTGATGGAAATGAGTATATCGACTATGTATTAAGTTGGGGCCCATTAATTGTAGGGCATGCACACGAACAAGTACTTGAAACATTACAGGAAGTCATGAAGAAAGGGACCAGCTTTGGAGCTAACGTTGAATATGAAAATAAGTTAGCCAAGCTGTTAATCGATCGTGTACCTTCTATTGAAATGATTCGTATGGTTAACTCCGGTACTGAAGCTACTATGAGTGCTTTAAGGTTAGCGAGAGGGTATACGAAGCGTAGTAAGATTTTAAAGTTTGAAGGTAATTACCATGGACATGGTGACTCATTATTAATTAAAGCAGGATCTGGTGTAGCAACGCTTGGTTTACCAGATAGCCCTGGAGTACCTGAGTCAATTGCGAAAAATACAATTACTGTACCATATAACGACCAAGAAAGTGTTAAGTATGCATTTGAACAGTATGGTGATGATATTGCGGCTGTCATTGTTGAACCTGTTTCAGGTAACATGGGTGTAGTACCACCAATTCATGACTTTTTAAGCTTCTTACGTGATATTACAAATGATTATGATTCATTACTTATCTTTGATGAAGTTATGACTGGCTTTAGAGTAGGTTATAACTGTGCACAAGGTCATTTTGGTGTAACACCTGATTTAACATGCTTAGGGAAAGTAATCGGTGGTGGTTTACCTGTAGGTGCTTATGGTGGTAAACGAGAAATTATGGAGATGATTGCACCAGCTGGTGATATTTATCAAGCTGGAACATTATCAGGGAATCCATTAGCAATGGCTGCTGGTTATGCGACGTTAACTCAGTTAACAGAAGCCTCATACGATGAAATAAATCGTAAAGCAGACCGTTTAGTAGAAGGTATTGAAAAGGCTGCACAAGAACACGCTGTTCCGTTACAAGTTAACCGTGCGGGCTCTATGTTAGGTTTCTTCTTTACAGACGAAGAAGTTGTCAACTTCGAAACAGCAAAAACTTCTGATCTGGAGTGGTTTGCTAAGTATTATAAAGTGATGGCTGAAGAAGGAATTTTCTTACCACCTTCACAGTTTGAAGGTATGTTCTTGTCAACTGTTCATACAGATGAAGATATCGAAAAAACAATTGAAGCAGTGAATAAAGCATTTAAACAGTATAAATAATCGTGTTTAATGCATCTAACCAGTCGGGATTCAAACGAATCTCGGCTGGTTATTTATTTTCTCACAACTTAGTAGATGTTTATAAAAGTGGACATAGTTCTGTATCTCCCGTAATAGACATATAGTAATTACTAATGGATTAAAGTGACCATAAGAGGGGGAGTTAGATTGAGTAATTATGAACAAGTTCCATACCAATTTGAAGTTCGGGAAAATATCAATTTCAAACGAGGGGAGGAAATCGACGACCTTTACAGCATTGCGATCGATCCTGATGTAAAGGTCATTCATGAAAGTAATTATGTACAAATTAGAGGTGTTTTAGTTGTTCGTGGTGACTATCAAACAACGAATTATGATCAAGAATCACAGTACATTGTAGATGATGAGGATTTTAATACAGTACAACAAGTCCGC
>NZ_AKIF01000023.1 GCF_000269905.1 Alkalibacillus haloalkaliphilus C5 | reverse complement strand
ATTCTTCTACTGTCGAATATCTATCTAATCTATCTAATTTGACTGCCTTCATGGCTATTTGATAAAGTTCTTCTCCTGCTTCCCACTTTGATCTTGATCGATCAAGTTCTCCACCGAACAAGCCGAATGCAATGGCACCCATATTAAATACATTTGTTCTTTCATCAATACTAGAGTCTAATTCGAATTCTTCTGGTGACATAAACCTTGAAGAACCCCAAAGCCTCCCCATTGTGTTAGTAAATGGCTTTTTCTTATATAAATCTATATCACAAATTTTTGTTACATTATTTTTAAAGTCATATAAAATACTTCCGTCATAAAAATCAACTGCTACATAGTTATTTCTTTCAACATATAGGTGGAATTCTAAAATAGTTTTAAATGAATCTCAGCGTTGTTCAATCGGTAAGATCTTATAGCGATAAAAAGGAGAATCAGGATGAGTGTATTTATGAGGTGGTGGAAAAGCCCAATGAGAGTGAAGACATTCGCCATCAAACCATTCAAACACTAACGCATACCCTTCTTCAACCTCAAAATGGTCAAGTAATTTTATTAAGTGTTTATGTCGCAAATCTTCATAAAGCGGAATTGATTCCTTTAACCTTACTACTGCATCTTCTGGTTGTCCTCTATATTCTTTTGTCTTTGCACCAGCATACTTTACAAACTTTTTTGTACCATTCTTTTCAACACCGAAACATATATTTCCTGAGTCTTGTTCATCAAAAACGGTGAAGACTCCCCCCATATTCGTAAGCCATTCGAAGTTATGTTTCTCTTTTAAATGAAGTGACACGTTATCTAAATATATAAGTTGTAATTCGCTCATTTAAAGCCTCCATTATTTTCTCAACCTTCTTACACATCTGGATCAGAAGTATTATGAACACCAAGCAACACCTGCACTAGGTGTTCATAACTTTAAATTCAAGTGAACACTCTCCTATAGTTTTAAAAAACGGATCAGTTTGCCTATTCAACTCTTCATTCACTTGATTGTTAATTGAATATCTAAAATTAATGTTAACATAAAATTCCAAATAAATTAACATAAAAAATGCACGCTAATAACTAGCGTGCATTTTTCTATACCCTGAATTTTTCCAAGATAGATTCTTCATCGGAGTTCTTTATTACAATATCAAATTGCTGACAATCATCATGCATAAATAAATGATATTGAATTCTACGTTGTTCATGAGAATGTTTTATGTAATTTAAATCTGCTCCTCTTTCCGAAACATCACGGATCCCTCTTCTTATTAATTCAGTTTCTCCATCCGTGTATAAATAAATGGTTAGATCAAATAATTTTGGATTAAGAAATGCAACACTCATCCCCTCTACAATACTTATATCTTTTTGTGAGGAAACCAAAGTACTTTCCGTGTAATGAGTGCCAATTGTATAAAAATCTAGTGAATTTCTAATCATGTTTATATCTCTCTCTAAAGCTAACAAATTATGAGCAGCCGGGTGACAAGCTGTCATCTTATAAGAAAAACATTCATTGTTATATTCATAATCAATCGTCGTGTACTTCCTAGCATCAGTAATAATATATGGATCAGTATTTAAATAATTAACTTCTTCCTCCAGCAAGCCTACAAGGTTGTTAGCAAACGTTGTTTTACCAGAGGCGCCATGACCTGATATACCGATGATTAATTTCTCATCTTTCTTATTTACCAAATTAGCTATCTTATATAATATGTCTTCCATATTTGCCCCCTCTATTTTCTTTGCTAGATTATTTGAATCGCTCTCAAATCAATTTTAAAAAGTAAATTAACAAAAATTAATTTAAAGAAGGCACGCTACTCATTAGCGCGCCTTCCTTTTTACCTTCATTATTTTTTCTTCTGCTCTTCCCATAACTGCAAACGCTCTTCATGACTCACTTCTTTATGAACTTGATGCAGCATCCATACGTAACCGAAAGGATCCATAAATATAGCATTGGAAACACCGTGATCTGGAAGTTCAGTTACTGGTTGAATTTCCGTGCACTCCATTTCCATTGCTTTTGAGTACGTTTCATTAATGTCTGGGACCGTTACGTTTACCCAACTTGTTTTAGGGTCGTCTGGCTTTGGTGCAATCAGATAAAAATCAGGATTTTCATCCAACAAATGAAATAGAACCTCGTACAATTTGAAGACTGCTTCATTTTCACCACGAGGAAGGTTTGAAACTTCTACACGTTTTACGTCAAATACTTTTTCGTACAACTCTAATGCTTTCAAGCTATCTTTCACAACTAAATCAATTTCTACTCCAACCATAAGTCACACTCCATTTAGAAATTTTAGCTTATCACAAGACTAGATGTAAGCCACAACACATAGATCGCTGCACCTGCTGTAAACAGTGACGTTACAACAAGAATAATAGATAATGCTATTCGTTTCTTCTCAAATTGTTCGAATCCTAAAGTAGCTATTAAAAAGCTTAATGATAACAGCAATAAAGTTAAAACAATCCCAACAGATGGGTTAAACAAAAATGGCACAACAAGAATTAAAGTTAAGACAGCAAAAATTATTTTAATTGGTTTAAAATCGAATGTTTCCATAAATCTACTCCTAACATCTTATATCAAAAACATAATAACAACAATTAAAGTGACACTACTACCGACAGCAGCTACCAGATCAGGAAGGTGTGATTTTTCTTCTATTCCATGTTTGTACTCCATATAAGCTCTAACTCCAAACCCTATTGTGAGAAAAGCTATAATGACAGGCTCCAGGAATGTGTAAAGGGAAGTGAGCATTAATACGGTTACAGAAGCTATGAACATAACGAATAAACTAATCTCTAACCATTTATGAAATTGATTAACGGTTCGATACATTTCAACGGGAAGATTATATTTAATATACACATAACACATCAATAACCATGTTATAAACATAATAAAAGCAACTATAACCATCATCTCAATCATGATCATACCCTCCCACAAGGTAACCTTTCACTTCTATTTTAACACATTTTTCTAAACATCCATTTAAAACACTCAGTCCTCTAATTCCAACATCATTCTTTCATGGTTGCCTTCCCATCTAATATCAACATCAATCTCTGCATCTTCTTGAGTTACTTCACAATCAACACATCTCCCAATAGAGTTATTGAGTACACCATTAGAAATAAATATGTCTCCCCCTCTAGTAGAACTAGTCACAGCATCAACGGAATAACTAATGCTTTCTGGTGGTTCACCTTCACCAATATACTCCATTATTAGACTGACGTTTTCACTATCTCCTCCTCTAATCGAAACGAAATACTCTACTTCCCAATGATCTGTTTCGTTTTTAAAGGAAAGTTCCTCATAATCTGAATAACACGCCGTAAGAACTAAGCTTGTTAAAATTAATGCCATAACTATTAAAATACTATTATTTTTCATGCTCTATCACCTTTTTAAACCGAATTCTTAAAGTAAACTAAGTTATCCGTCCAATCACCAAATTCATAGATAAATTCTTTTCTCGTACACTCATACTCCATTCCGACACGCTCTGCCAATTGAAAAGACGCATCATTATCCACATTAATATGCGCTTCAATACGGTGGTAGTTTAATTGTTTATGACCTATTTCGAGAGCTTCTTTAACTGCTTCTTGACCGTATCCATTGCGCCATTGATGGTTATGAATTGAATACCCAATCCTTCCCCACTGGAAGTTATCTCGTACAAGCGTTGAGAAATCTATCATTCCAATATGAACGCCGTCCGTTTTTCTAAAAAGACCAAAAACAAACGCCGTATCTGAATTGGCCAACTCCTGATGCTTGTCTACTAAATCACGAAACCACTCTTTTGTACAATTACTCATGTCTCGCTTGCCTTCATCATGACGGTGCTGCGAAGGCTTTCGACTTTCAAAGGCATCGAGCCAACTTTCGTAATCAGATTTCTCTAAAGGCTTAATAATTAACCGATCAGTTTCTGATACGATATCAAACGTGTTTTCAACTATATTCAATAAGACATCTCCTTTGTGTTACTTGTACTTGACTTCCATAGTTTAAACAATCCAACGACTAAAAAAGTAAATGCTATTAATTCTAATACCCTAGGAATATATGTAGTCCACACTACAAACTCTCCCATAGTCATCCCCATTGGCGGACCATGTTCTAGGAAGTAATCCATTATTCTAAAACCACCTGTCCCCAAAATAATTTGGTATAGCTCACTAATTAAGAGCAATAAGAAAAAATAAAAACCACCAGTAAAAGAAAGCTTTCTAGAAAAGATTAGCCCAACGATTAACAAGACAATCGTTGCGACCGGAATTAATACACTAATAAATCCCACAAACAATATAGTCCCACCTTTTAAATCTTAACTAATTTAATACCTTCCATTCATCAAAACACTCGGCCTCAATCGTTAGTTTCTTAGTTTTCATCCAATCAAAAGCTTTTAAAACTAGCGGTGAAGCGTTATCCAAGGACACTTCCTCCTCTGACACCCATAAAGCGCCAAGAGAGTCTTGACCTTCAAATTGATTTGGCTCGATTAACGCTCCAGCAACTTGTCTAACTGTATAGAAAACAGCGATATGATGCACATCCGTGTGACCTTTCCACAACCAAGGTAGCTTAAAGTCGACCACACCAATATTTTCATCTATTTCCACTTGCAAACCCGTTTCTTCATGCACTTCTCTTCTCAGCGCATCTGTTAATGACTCTCCCTCTTCCAAGCTTCCACCTGGCAAGTCAAATCTATTAATATAAGGACCACCGCTTTTATGTATAACTAATAATTTCTCGTTTTCAATACAAAGCCCATAGACACCGAGGCTCGGTGGTAATTCTGCTCGCTTGTCATAGCGTTCCTCCTTATTAGGTTACTTTAACTTTCAATAAAGGCAGGCTACGTTGCGGGAATACAGTTGATGGTGTATAACCCACCTTCTCTGCACCCATCTTTAAATAAAAACCTTCTGCGCCAGGATCACTATCAATTGTGAATTGCTTAACACCTAATTCTTTTACCCTCTTCATTAAATCTATCCATAATAATTGACCAAAGCCCTTACCTATGTAAACAGGATCAATAAATAATGCATCTAGCTGTTCATTACTTAGTGAAAAACTATAGAAAGCGACGATTTCTTTTCCCTCGATCATTACATAAGTAGGGTTGTTTTTAATATATTCTACAGTGACCGTTAAGTCTTCTTTACATTTATCTAAAAAGTCTTGTGAGTATCCCCAGTAAGACTTTGAGTTATATGCAATTGTGCTCAGGCGGTTACAATCAGTATTATCTGCTTTTCTAATCTTCACCTTATCCCTCCCCGGACTCTACAGTCTCTTTAAAACCTACACTTCACATTTTACCATAAAATTACTTTACGGACTTTTCTATAAAATAAAAAGTAGTTCAATTATGAACCAAACTGAACTACCAATCTATTTATCCCGCTATCATATAATATATTAAAGAAATCAACTGAATAGTGACTGTTTATTAATGATCAAGTTTGTTTGATTAAAAGACCTCACATTCCTCACATCAGTCTTTCAAATGAAACTCAACTTTCTTTCGAGAAAACATTCAATACTTGAAGATTGTTACCGAGGTTAAACGAGGCATCAAGCAAAACACACTTCCACTTCGCCTTCTTTTTGAGCTGTCTCAAGACAGTTTTCAAGGAATTCTTTGATTTGCACATTGTCCGGATCATTTCCTGATAAGGTGTACTTGTTTTCGTATGAGTGGATAAATTCTTGAAGTGCATGTTCCATCTGGGTAACAGAGAAAGTGGAGCGTGCACCAACACCACTTACACCTCCATTATGTTCTTCTGAATCTAGTACTTTGTACAAAACATCAGCATTATAGTTCGACATACTAAAACGAGCATAAGCAATTTTTCTACCGGCATGATTGTAGCCAAAAATGTCATGACCCATAGGCTTTCTCCTTTCACATAAGAGCATTTTCAAATTGTATAATTAGGGTATTAACTAACGTTTGGAGTGTCTATCTTAAACGTATTAAGGTAAGTTAGACTGAGGAAATGTGAAGTCTTCAATTATAATTATATCCGAACAGGCGTTCTTGTCAACTACTAAAAAAAGAGACCATATTTGATGGCCTCTACACCTTGTCTGCACACTGTTTTTCATCCGTTTTTTCTCGTAATTTGAACAGGATCTCAATTAACAACACTGTTGCACTTACACCTATTGCAATAGCTAGCCCTGTTTGTTTTGGCAAACCTGCAATTGAACCAATTATATAAAAGGCTCCCACACGAACTAAGAAAATCAATAGTGTATATAAGAGAACTTGTCTAACGAATAACTTCAGGATCAGTTCAAATACACTATCTAATGTATACAAGTAGATGATAAAAGTAACACCTAAAACAACAAGTTGGTTCGTGCTCAAGTTATATGAAAACACCATATCGACTAAACTAACTGATCCAATAATCGCAAATAAAACAGCTACTACAACAACTAGTATTGGTAAAGCGAGCAGCGCAGCTACAACGACTATCATTAATGGATTCATCCGCTCATAATAAGGTTCATATCGGTTTTGTCGCTTAATAAAGTTATAGATTAATATAAATGAAATAACGTAAACAGCTGTTAGCGTGATCCAAAGCATTTCTCTTATTCCCACCTTTCTCTTATTAATAGTCTTTTTAACACACATTATTGCTCATT
The DNA here is from genome assembly GCF_000269905.1 of Alkalibacillus haloalkaliphilus C5. Classification (GTDB taxonomy): domain Bacteria; phylum Bacillota; class Bacilli; order Bacillales; family Alkalibacillaceae; genus Alkalibacillus; species Alkalibacillus haloalkaliphilus_A. The sequence continues at coordinate 16,935 of NZ_AKIF01000023.1, read as the reverse complement.
ATTATACTGCTTTACAAAGATTTCCACAAAAATGTAAAGATACCTTTACAAAATGCTTATATTTTGTTACAAATTATGTAAAGATATCTTTACATATAAGGTGGTGATGCCATGCCAGTAAGAAATAAGATTAAACAAATCCGCAAAGAAAAAGGGATAAAACAACTACAAATGGCTGAGGATTTACAAGTTACGCGCCAGACTCTTACAGCAATAGAAAAAGGTAAATATAACCCAAGCCTTGAATTAGCGATGAAAATTGCTCATTACTTTGATCAATCAGTTGAAGAAGTATTTACGTTAGAGGAGGAGTTATAATGAAAAAGAAACTTCAAAAATGGACATTGGCATTTGCTGGAATCGGCACCATTATAGGTGGATTTATCGGACAGTTCATTATTTATTTAAGAGATGGTAAGATGAATCTTGGGTCCATATCTGGATTCTTAACAGCGGGGATTATTGTAATCATCATTAATGTTGTTCAAAACTATCGAAAGAATGATCTATTACCAGAAATTGATGAACGAACAAGATATAATGAACTTAAATTCCATGCCATCACACCTCATATCATCTTTGCATTACTTTTTACTCTACTTGGCATTGCAAGCTATATTGAAATAGAACATATTCCCACTATTTATTTATGGATTATTGCTATAACGTATATGTTTGTAATTGGAATTGGAGCTTTGATCGTGAGGAAAAGATAACTTTAGTCAAATAAAAGGGAGCTGGTCTAAACCAACTCCCTTTCTGTAACCTCTTATTCTATATGAACTTCAATTTCATCTTCATACTCTTCATATAAGTCATCGATGATTTGTTGCATCGTTATATCTGCCTCTTCTATGTCTTCGTCTGTATCTAGTTCATCAAAGTCCACGTACTCTTCAGCAAATGCAGTTGAGTATGCGCTAACCTCAGTGCGTTTCCTAGTATACTCTTCATGATATGTCTCTGGGTCCATATCAAACAAGTCAGCACGTGATTCTGCAAACTGACGAATCTGATTGGCTTGGTCAGTATCAACTTCTTCAGAAGGGTAAGCACCTAAAAATTGTCCGTGCATTTCTACTTCTTCAGATACATCAATCCCCATATCTTGAGCTTCTTGCACCACAAGGTACTCCACCACATAAGTTTCAACGGCATGTGGCAACTCGTCATCATCAACATTAAATTCAAACAATACATCACCAACCGTAATCTCTTCACCTTTAACAACCGCCGCTGTTTCGTCCAGATCATACTGAGAGCCTGTGCAGCCGGCGATGAAGATGAGAGTGGATAGGATTGTTGTGTAGATTAGTTTTTGCATGGGTTCACCTCTATTTATTTACAAGCCAACTTCCCTATCATATTATCACAAAAATATAAAAGACTCGAGGTCAGCACTTGCTAACACTCGAGTCTACTTTTTAAGCTAGCTTTTCATTTTTCTTACGAGCTTGCATGAAGTTCATTGCTAGAATAATAGCAACTACTGATAATCCAATCACATCTGTCGTTAAACTTGGTACCACTGATAGTAGAGCACCTGTTAACAGCACAATTCTTAAGAATGGATTTATGAAGGTATGGAAGAAACCTTCTAAGGCCGCACTTAGAGCGACAATTCCAATAATTGCTGTTGTGACTACTAGTAAGATATCCATTATTGGTGGAAGACCAAACTCCGTTGCGTTCGTTGCAACTCCTGTTGTGTCAATCATTAACAACGTTGGATCAAACACAAACAGATAAGGAATGATGAATCCTGCTAATGATAGCTTTAATGCTTGGAATCCTGTAATCATTGGGTTACCACCTGACACTCCAGCACCAGCGAATGCCGCTAAAGCTACCGGAGGTGTTACGTTAGCAAAGATACCAAAGTAGAATACAAACATGTGAGCCACTAATACAGGTATACCAAATTCAGATAATGCTGGTGCTGCCATTGTTGCCGTGATGATATAAGCTGGGATGGATGGTAGCCCCATACCTAATAACATCGACGCTAACATGGTAAAGAATAGTGTTAAGAATAATGAACCGGCACCTAAACTTTGAATAGATGAAGTCATAACTGTACCGAAACTTGTTAAGCTAACAACACCAATTATAATTCCAACTACCGCACAGGCAATCATAACAGCTAATGATTGACGAGCACCTAATACTAATGCATCCATGACATCCCTTGGTCCCATACGTGTAGCTTTTCTAAATGAAGCGACAACAATTGTTAAAACAATCGTCCAGAATGCTGCACGTCCTACCGGCATGTTTTGGAACAACATGACGATTAAACCGACAATAGGGATCAGTAGATGCCCTCTTTCTTTCATTACTTCTCTCACTCGAGGTAAATCAGCTTTTGGAATACCTTTAAGTCCTTGTTTACCTGCACGGTAGTGAACTTGCATAATAACAGCTATATAGTATAAAACGGCTGGAATTAACGCAGCTAATGCGATTGTTCCATAGTTAATTCCTGTCGTTTCAGCCATTATGAAGGCACTTGCACCCATTATTGGTGGCAAGACTTGTCCACCTACCGAGGAACTCGCTTCAACAGCCCCAGCGAAGTTCTTGTTATAGCCAATTTTCTTCATTAATGGAATCGTAAACGAACCAGTACTTACAGTGTTCGCAACTGCCGCTCCGTTAATACTGCCCATAAAACCACTGGAGACTGTCGCAACCTTAGCTGGACCACCTTGTCTATGTCCAGCTAACGCCATTGCGATATCATTAAAGAACTGTCCTAGGCCAGATTTTTGTAAAAACGCACCAAATAAAATAAATAAGAAAATAAAGCTCACGGAAGCTCCAATTGCTGTGGAATAAAGACCTTCTGTTGTTAAATACAATTGCCCAAAAATATCGCCCAAATCAAACTCACGTGTCATGAGTCGCATTGGTAAGAAGTCCATATGACTAAAGAATGGATATGACAAGAAGATTAAAGCAAAGACAGGTAAAATAAGCCAGTTACACGTCTTGCCGCTTCTAAAATCAATAGGACAGTCATGATCCCTACAATAATATCCATCGTGTTAGGAATACCACCACGCTCAGTTACTATCGCTGTATATTCCGTTAAAATATAATAACTTGAGTAAAAACTTAAACCAAATAAAATCCAGTCATAAAATGGAACCTTATTACGGTTTTGACTTGCAAAAGTCGGGTAAATTAAGAAAATTAAAGCAAGGCCAACTGCAACATGGATCGAACGCTGTTGTAATGCAGGCATTGGATTAAACTGAATCCACAAATGATAAACTGAATATAGTGCAGCAATGATAAACAACGTCCAGAATATGAACTTGCGATTATCTAAATCCCTTATCTTAGATTGTTTATCGTATTTTTCTAGTATTTCTTGCTTATCTACTTCTTCGTTAGTATCTATTTCATTAGAATTATTGCCTTGTTTTTCAACAGGGTCTTTTACGTCATTTTGACTCATAACGGTTTCCCTCCCCACATATTCCAAAGATAGACTCTTTGTACTTTGATTTCAATCTCACTATACGGCTTAAAAAGTTCATATAAAGGGATTTCCTTTGTATCTGTTAAAATCGTTGTTTCCGTATGATCAGACACGATCATATTCATTTGACTCATCTCTCGATTTACAGCCATTCGAATAAAGCCATCATCACTTTCAATGATTTCTCCTTCAGATGGAACACCTGCACCAAACGTTTTGAAATAAGTCTCTGTTAATACGAGTTGTCTTCCATCACGTTCATAGACTTCATACCATGGTTCATTTTCAACAGAGTGAATCCAAGTTAACGTAAAAGAATCGCTATTAAGGAAATAGCTCTCACCGTCTGATTCAATTTTAATAACAGACCAGTGAAAAAAGGTTAAAAATAGGGGCACTATGATTAAAGTGCCCCTAATCAACCATTTATTGTTCATCGTAATAACGCTGCGCCCCTGGGTGGATTGGTGCAACCATTCCTTCTTGTGCATCTTCTAAGTTGATATCAGATGCTGCTTGGTGTGAATTTTCAAGTTGCTCTAAGTTCTCGAATAATGTTTTCGTTAACTCATAAACATCATCTTCGCTTAGGTCAGAACGAACAACTAAAGCGTTCATAATCGCAGCTGTTTCAATTGGTTCATCATTGTTATAAGTACCTTCTGGAATTTCAAGTGAAACGAAGTACTCTTTATCTTCAGCAATTTCTTCAACACGTTCTTGTTCAATCGTTACAATTTGTAGATCAACTGATTCAGCTAATTCTAATACTGAAGAGTTTGGTAGTCCACTCGTTAAGAATGCAGCATCAATTTGACCTGTACGAATACCATCAGCTGCTTCAGCATAACCTAAGTAATCTTCATCGATATCATCATACGTAATTCCATGACCTTCTAAAAGTGTACGTGCGTTAACTTCTACACCTGAGTTTTGGTCACCTACAGCTACACGCTTACCTTCTAAGTCATCAAGTGTATCAATTCCACTGTCAGCAGTCGTTACAACTTGTACATAGTTAGGGTATAGAGTTGCGATTTGTTGTACGTTATCAATTGAGTTATCTTCGAAGTTTTGCTCACCTTCAACTGCTTGACTTAAAACGTCACTCATGACAAATGCCATTTCTACACTTTCTCTATTAAGTAGATTCATATTTTCTACTGATGCACCCGTTGTTTCAGTACGAGCGTTAACACCTAATTCATCAGTATAAGCTTCCGCTAATGTTGTGGCAATAATGTTATAAGGACCAGAAGAACCACCTGTTGCAATTGTTGCAATGTTCGTATCTAAACCTTCACCTTCTCCACCATCAGTATCAGCCTGATCACCATTGTCGCCACCACAAGCAGCTAAAATTAGTGATACCGCTAACATTAATGTGAAAGCGCTTATAAATTTCTTGTTCATGAAAGTCCCCTCCTATTAAATCATTAAACTTTTATTGTTTTTAGACAAAAGACATTTTATCATAATTCTACTTAAAAAATCTATTATAAAATTCAAAAAAATGAAAGACATTTTCCAGTAACGTGAATGTGGAAAAACTAGAGCAACTACTAAGGCATAATGTATATTAAGTTATGATTTTTATTTATAACCAATTCTTTTCTCCGCCACTTTCAATTCTTCATTAATCATTTCGTTATATTCTTTCTCCCTCTTCAGACGCTCCCTCAAGTAATGTTCTAACTCTTTATCTGTACAATATACAAAACAACCTTTTTGGCCTCGTGTCATAAGTGTTCTATAAGTATTTCGTATAATCCGATCAGCTAGTTTTTGAGCTTCTTCAGGGTCTTCTTTGAGCCGCTTCTTAATCCCTCTGAGTGACTGATCGGATTTGGCGCGTTTTGTATGATCAGTTACCACTTCGCCATTTTCATAACGTAAATCATCTCCAATGATTACACCTACGTAATCAAATTCAAGCCCTTGACTTGTGTGAATACAACCCGCTTCATGTATAGATTCTTCATCAATAGCCCATGTGTCTGTATTTCCTAGGTTCCAACTAATAGAAAAGTCATGTTCTTCTATTTCAATGTCGTGATAGTCGGTTTTATTACGTTGATCTTTAGGCCAATCCCAACAATAACCTGCTACAATCCTTGACTTATTATTGAGTTTGTTCTTTTGCATTAACTCTTGTTTCATTTCATGCGGGTCAGAGAATACTCTAAAATCATAGTCTATACTCATATCATTGACATTAGCTGTTTCTCTAATTTGTAAAACATCATCAAGCCATGCAATATATCCATCTGAACCATCACACCTGAATTGGGAAGCTAACTCTCCATACGTTAGCTCAGCCCCGTATTCCTCTGCGAACCCTTTAATCATTTCAATGTTACCAACATCTTTCAAAGTAACACGTTGATTTTCATCGATGAAGAAAACTGATAGCTTACTAGTATGAATGACTTCTTTCACTTGGTTTTCTCCTAAGTTCTGAAACATACCTGATTTTTCATTTAACCTATGAGCTTCGTCCACTATTAAAACGTCTAGCTCATTTTCTTCTGTATCAGTATAACTGCCAGAACCTTTAAATAAATTATCAATTCTCGTTTTTTTGAAATCACCTTTAAGTTTGGTAGAATAAACATTTCTAGGAGCTGAATTTTTCGTAACATACTGGCAAGTTAACGACTTATTACTCATCGCAACTAATAAGTTAATAGCCATTACTGATTTACCTGTACCTGGGCCACCTTCGACAATCATGACTTGTTTTGTGTCAGTTTGCACGGCTCTTTCAGCTAGTTCCAATGCCGTTTCATAGAAAACTTTTTGATCATCAATCATAATAAACTCGTCATTACCTTGCAACATACTTGTTAGTGAGTCTTGAAGTGATTTTGATGGTCTTATTCTTCCTTGCTCTATTTGATATAGGACCTCTTTTTGATCTCCATATTTAATATGCTTCTTTATGAAACCTCTAAGCTTAGCAACATCACCTTTTGTGTAAACAGGTGCTAAATTGAGATAATAATCATAGTACTCATCTGTCAAAGCATCATGTTTTGTTCTTCTATAATTATGTAAATAAGCACAAGGTTGAAGTTTAATAGACTGTTCTTGAACATTCTCGTTATAGTCTTCAATTAAAGCTGAATAAGACCATGCTTGATAAGATGGATGTGCCACTTCACGCAACCCTCTATTTAGTGCCGTTTTGACGATTGCTTCTTTCCCTTCCACCTTTTCAACTTCAGACCATTGCTTTAACTCAACTATCACTACATGGTCATTTTCCCCATCATATCCAGACAATAAGAAATCAACTCTTTTTGACGTATAGGGAATTTTATATTCTATAGCAACTCCAGCGTCATTAGGAATTTCTTCGTCATTTAAGACGCGATACATATGTAACATCGAGTTGTCCCAAGAACGTATCTCAGATTCGCTAGTATGCCCTAGCTTTTGCTCAAACACGTCCAATATGTGAGTGACAAGCTCATCTTGATCAACGTGATTAAGGAATTCTTGTTTACTCGCTTCATATACAATCACATATACTCCTCCTAACCCAACACAATCAATGTGAATTATATAATAGAAATGATAAAATATTATACTATAACTACATATTACTAAAATTTTCTAAAGACTGAAATGATAAACTATTAAAGTTAGGAGTAGATGACAAGTGAGTGATATACATAAGTTAATTAATTCAATTAATGAATTTAGAGATGAACGAAATTGGCGACAATTCCATAACCCTAAAGACTTAGCGATTTCAATCTCGATCGAAGCAGCTGAATTATTAGAGGACTTTCAATGGAAAGATAGTGAATCAGCATTAGAATCTAACAAAGACAATATCCAAGAAGAAATTGCAGATGTTTTAATCTACTCACTGATGCTGTGCTCAGACCTTGAACTAGATATTCAAGAAATAATTGAGGAAAAGTTGAAGAAAAATGAGGAGAAGTATCCAAGTTAGGATCAAATGTATAAACCCATACAATTAATACTAATTGGAGAAATAACAAGACTCGGAACTTTTAATTTCGATCGTTGTTATAGAAGTTATAAAAACTCAGTATTTTTACAAGGGAATAGCAATAAAACAGCACCTCTCAAACAAGTTGAAAGGTGCATGATTTTACTCTTTTATTTTTAGGATAGGTTTTATAACTAACCCATTCCCTGATTTCTCAAAAGCTTGGTTGATTTGATCGAATCCATAGAACTTCTAAAGTTTATTATTTCTCAATTCTTAAGATCGGTTTTATTGTTTCACCATTTTTAGAATCTTCAAAGGCTTCGTTAATCTCCTCAAAGTCATAGAATTTAACCAGTTTATCGAATGGGAATTGTCCTGTTTTGTAGTAATCAACTAATTCTGGTATGAAGACATTTGGTACTGAATCACCTTCAATGACACCTACCATTGTTTTCCCTTCAGCCATTAAGTCATTGTGCACGTCGATATCCATTTCTGGAGTTACACCGACAATCGCAGAAACACCTAGTGGACGTAATGCTTGTAAACTTTGTCGAACGACTGGTGGAACACCTGTTGTTTCTACTGCATACGTCGTACCACCGTTTGTTAGTTCATTAATTTCTTCTAATACATCAACATTTGATCCATTTAATGTATGTGTCGCGCCAAGCTCTTTAGCTAACTCTAATCGTGAATCGTGTAAGTCAACAACAATAATTGTTTTACAACTAGCTATTTTTGCTGCCATCACTGCACTTAAACCAACTGCACCTGCACCATAAATAGCAATGGTTGAACCAAATTCTGGTTTAATTCTATTTAGGACAGTACCAGCTCCTGTTTGAATACCACACCCTAAAGGGCCTAACAAAGCTAAATCTACATCTTTATCCACTTTGACAACATTACGCTCGTGAGCAACGGCATATGTACCAAAAGACGATTGGCCAAAAAATGTTGACAGCGGCTGGCCGTCTTTAGATAATCGATGTGTCGAATCGTCATGCTTACCACCAAAATTCAATTCATTGAAGGCCTCACACACTGTTGGGTGACCCGTTAAACAATGATTACATTCTCCGCAATGAGCAAAGGATAATACAACATGATCGCCTTTTTCTAGACGGGTAACTCCATCACCAACTTCTTCAACAATACCTGAACCTTCATGTCCAAGCACTGCAGGTAGAGGTGCAATCGCTTCATCACGTGCAACTGCATCCGTATGGCAAACACCTGTCGCAATAATATTCACTAAAACTTCATTAGCTTTAGGCGCTGCCAATTCTACTTCTTCAAAACTAAAATCTTTGCCTTGTCCTTCCGTTACTGCAGCTTTAATCTTCATCATGAACCTCCTTGAATTTAAATGAACGATCTAACTGTTATAGTTAGTTAATTTGCATTTTAATATTAAGAAATTGTTTACAAGCAATCTGCTTTAGTAGTATAACCATAACAGCATTAAGATTTTCATTTACTGGTGATAAGCTCACAGTACCGCAAAAATAAATAAAATAAGCCCAGATTTCCTCTAAGGAACCTAGGCTCCAGTCTTGAATTTTTATTTAAAGACTACATGTCTAATGTCATTTGCATCTATACTTGGTGCAATGGTTAAATCATCTCCCTTCTCTACTTGAGGATTTATATTACTTACTATTTATATAATCTAAAACAGAACAAGCTCTATAACTTAATTAGTTACAGAGCTTTTTTACTTACTCACTTATTAATCGATCAATCTTAATTTATAAGTTTAGAATACTAAAACAATTCTATCCAATAACATAAGTTTCATACTCAGTCTTAAATTTATAACCTAGTTTCTCAGCTAACTTAACTGATTCCATATTGGCCGCGTCCCAGCTTGGGTAAAGCCCTTGACTTAAGCACTCTAAAATAAGTGCAGAAGCTGTAACCGTTGCTAAGCCTTTTTTTCTATAATCAGGGTGTGTTGCAACTTCAATTTCAATACCATCATCGTATATACTAAATGAGGTTGCTCCACAGACGGCTTTACCTTTGTGAAGCAAAACAAAGCCCATTCCTCTATCTACAAAGTCTTTAGTAGAATTAAATTGACTTATAAAGTCTTCAGAAAGCTCATGTAATGAAGGGTCTTCAGCCAACCTTAAGTCAATTGGTTTTAATTCGTATCCTTCTGGTATATGCCTTACAGACTTTTTAATGTGATCTTGATTTAAGTGATTCGGATTTTTATAAAACTCATACCTTTTGATTTTTTCAAAGGATCCTTTATGCAATGTTTCAATTTTCTTCTTCCACTCTTCTGTCTTAACGGTCGCAAGTGTGAAGTCTGGTAAGTTATGCAGTAGTTCATTCGCTTCGTCCGCATCAGGGTCTCCTGCATAGAATACAAAAATCCCGACAATGATTTGGGCTACTGTTGGATGATTAAGGTCATCCACGTATGCACTACCCATATGACCTTGTAAACATGACAAAACAACAGTGTCATCAAAGTTTTTAAATAATGGTGCTAATTTTCTCTTTCTTGGGGTTCTACATAATGAATCATATTTCTTGTTCCTCCTAATTTGCCAGAACAAGAGTGTTAGGATATACAGTGTCGTTACCTCGTCTTAATTATTCCCCCATACTTTTGCAAGTTGCATACTGGGTAACATCGTTTTTTTTCTTGCTTTAATTGTTCGTAACACCACAATACCACCCTCTTTCACAAATTTTCCTAACATTTCAAATGTACTAAATTTTTTTTACTGTTGTAAACTTAAGGAAAAGCTGAGTAATACTTTTTAACGTATAAACGTTTAAAATAGTTTACCTTCACCCCAACACCGGCCCACCCATTTCATCAACCTAAACATATGATGTAATGTACTATAGTGATAAAGGAGGTACTCGTCATGGGATACACTGGAGGACGTTACGGTGATTCTTTTGTGCTGGTTGTCGTGTTGTTTATTTTACTAATTATTGTTGGCGCTTCTTATTACTGCTAAGGGTTGTAACCTGATTTTCCAACCTTCTAACGCGAGTTTGCATAAACCTAATGTACGAAAAAGCCCCTATCTTTTAGTTAAGGGGCTTTTTTGTATGCAAATTCTCAAACTTCCCTTCACTCTGCTGAAGTAATTAAAAATCTAGAGTTATTGATCGCAACTCCACTATTACCTTTCCGAAATTTCATAGGCATCGACCTTTTTATAAAGATTTAACACAATAATCTATACCGCTTTATATAAACTGAATACTATAGTTATCAAGTTCCTATTGAACTCACCATTAACATCAATAAGAAGTAGGTAGAATGTCTATGGATCAGAAAAATATATGTATTCGTGTTGATGCATCTCGAGAAATGGGATCAGGTCACGTGATTAGGTGCCTGACTTTAGCTGAGGAATTGAGAAAAGAAGGTCATAAAGTTGAATTTATTTGTCGTCCAATAAATGGGAACCTAATTCATTTGATTCGAGATAATGGTTTCTTTGTTTACATCCTCAACGAAGCTAGTTCAACTGACCTTTCTTTAGTTACACTACATTCCGATTGGTTACAAGTTTCTTGGGAGGATGATGCTGAAGAGGTTAAATCAATTGTAAAACATAAGGAAATTGATTGGTTAATTATTGACCATTATGCAATTGACATGAATTGGGAAAAAGTATTAAGACCTTATGTAAACAAGATCATGATTATAGATGATTTAGCTGACCGAAAGCATGATAGTGATCTTCTACTAGATCAAAACTACTTTATCGACCAAGATTCTAGATATGCTCAACTAGTTCCAAAGAGTTGTCAAACTCTCTTAGGCCCTCGCTATGCATTGTTAAGAGATGAATTCCGAATGAATACGCCTCATATTAGAAGAAAATTAAACCGTATATTAGTTTTCATGGGTGGTAGTGATCCAACGAATGAAACAAGAAAAGTAATTGAAGGTTTCCTACAGTTAAACCCTCAATCTACTAAGTTAGATGTCGTGATTGGCAAGCTTAACTTAAATGCTACTACACTACAGAATTTATGCGAACCTTATGCCAATATAAGGTGTTTTACACATATAGATTATATATCTGAGCTGATGCTTAAAGCTGATTTGGCCTTTGGAGCAGCAGGAAGTACTACTTGGGAAAGGTGTAGCCTTGGTTTACCTTCCGCAGTCATGACAGTTGCTAGAAATCAAGAATCGATCATTCAGCAAATGGCTTCAACTGGTTGTATATTAAGTCTTGGAAGAGCATGTGATAATACGAGTGATCAAGTTGCTAGTGTAATTGAGAGTTTCTTAGAAAATCCAAACTCACTAACAGACATGTCACGGCATTGCTTAAAGTTAGTCGATGTAAATGGTGTAAAAAAGGTCGTTAACAAAATGAATCAGTTAGACCATTCATCTAAAGAAGGGGGTTAAACATGAATTATGTTATAGCTGCAAATCACAAACGATACACTAAGTTATTCCTAAACTTACAAAGTCGTTTGGATGGAGAGTTTTATTTTATTTCTAACAAGGAAGAGTTAACTTATTCATTCTTACAAGAAATAAATCCAAAATATGTTTTCTTCCCTCATTGGTCTTATATCATTCCTGAAGAAATATTTAATGACTTTGAATGTATTATATTTCATATGACTGATGTGCCGTTCGGACGTGGTGGTAGTCCATTACAAAATTTAATATCAAGAGAGATTTACGATACGAAAATTTCTGCCATTAAATGTGTGGAAGAATTAGACGCTGGACCGGTCTTCCTCAAACGTCCATTGAACCTTTACGGATCCGCTGAAGAAATTTATTTACGTGCAGCAGACGTTATTGAAGAGATGATTTTCGATATGATCACTACTCATCCTTCACCAATCAATCAGAGCGGCGAAGTTGTTCACTTTCATAGAAGAAATCCTAGCGAGAGTAATATTGAAGAGATAGATCGTTTGGAGAAAGTTTATGATCTCATAAGAATGCTAGATGCTGATGGATATCCAAAAGCGTACGTGAATACTAAGCATTTCACTATAGAATTTGAACGTGCAAGTTATAAAGGAGATCTGATTCATGCTGATGTAAAGATAAGGAAAAGGGATGGTTTAGATGAGTAGGAATATTCTAGTCATTGCAGCTCACCCTGATGATGAAGTGTTAGGGTGTGGCGGCACAATGGCAAAGCATGCTCAAAGGGGCGATAGAGTTTATTCTGCTATTTTAGCAGAAGGAATTACGAGTCGCGATAAAAATAGGAATCGTGAAAAGCATACTGAGCAGTTAAGTGAATTAGAGAAAGCGGCACACAAAGCCAATGACGTTTTAGGTGTTTGTTCTCTTCAATTGTTTGACTTTCCAGATAATCGAATGGACTCTTTAGACAGATTAGATATTGTAAAAGTTGTTGAAGACTTAATTAATCAAGTAAAGCCTGACATTGTCTACACCCACCATAGTGGTGATGTTAACATTGATCACCGGAGAATACATGAAGCTGTCATCACCGCCTGTCGTCCAATTCCAGGTAATCATTTAGTGAAACAAATCTTATTTTTCGAAGTTGCTTCTAGTACGGAGTGGATGACAGCTAATACGGCACCAGCCTTTCACCCCAATTGGTATGTAGATATCTCTGATACATTACAGCTGAAGTTAGATTCTTTAAAGGCATATGAATATGAAATGCGAGATTGGCCACATGCAAGGTCTATGAAAGCTTTAGAGCATTTAGCTAAATGGAGAGGTGCAAATATAGGCGTTGAGGCTGCTGAAGCATTTATTCTCGGACGAAATATTGAGTCATAAGGAGGTGTTGACATGGATGAGATCAATCTAGGGGGCAGGAATGTTGGCCACAATCGCGAGCCATTTATTATTGCGGAAATGTCAGGAAACCATAATCAATCATTAGAACGTGCACTACAAATTGTTGAAGAAGCTGCAAATTCAGGTGCACATGCTTTGAAGTTGCAAACTTATACAGCTGATACGATGACTTTAAACATTGAAAATCCCGAGTTTTTTATTAGTGATGAAGATAATTTATGGCAAGGGAATTCACTATATAAACTATACCAACAAGCCTATACACCTTGGGAATGGCATAAGCCAATTTTCGATCGTGCCTATGAACTTGGGTTAACTCCATTTAGTACACCGTTTGACGAGACAGCGGTAGATTTTTTAGAGGAATTAAATGTGCCTTTTTATAAAATAGCGTCATTTGAAAACAACGATCTTCCGTTAATTAAAAAAGTAGCAGCAACTGGCAAACCCATGATTATTTCAACAGGAATGGCTACTTTAGCCGAGCTTGATGAAACGATAAAAGCAGCACGCGAATCAGGATGTAACGACCTAATCTTGTTAAAGTGCACAAGTACGTATCCAGCAACTCCTGAAAATACGAATATTTTAACTATCCCCCACATAAGGGAACTATTTGATGTACAAGTTGGGCTATCTGATCATACTTTAGGAACAGGAGTGGCTGTTGCAAGTATTGCGCTTGGGGCTACAGTTGTTGAAAAGCACTTTACTCTAGATCGAGCGGATGGCGGCGTGGATGCTGCTTTTTCTATGGAGCCTTTAGAAATGAAGACACTAGTTAATGAATCTAGACGTGCATGGCAGGCGCTTGGGAAGGTGTCATATGGTCCAACAGAAGCTGAGGAAAATTCCTTAAGGTTTAGGCGTTCAATCTACGTTGCTCAAGATATTCAAGCTGGTGCATTGTTAACTGAGGAGAATATTAGAGTTGTCAGGCCTGGTCACGGTTTGCCACCTAAGTACTATGATACAGTCCTCGGCCAACGAGCAAAGCATAAACTAACAGCTGGAACCCCATTGTCTTGGGATTTGATTTAATCAACAAGCGGTCTAGCCTTTGAAAAGGTAAAGGCCGTTTTATTGTTTTCGATCACAGAATGATTATGGAAGCTTTTTTTCGTCGTATAAGCCGATCGAAAGTAAAGGATTTTTGACAGACTAAAAAGCTGCCCCATCAGGGTACGTATTAATTGCGTACACACCAGACCGCTATAATAATCTGAAGAGGATTGATGCCTAAAGTTGGTCAATAAAAAATCTCCAGTTAGTGACTTATGCTAAATCACTAACTGGAGTATAGTTCACGCTGAATCTCTTTTAGGTTTCCTTCTACGTTTAAATGAAAACACGGTTAAGAACAAGGATCCAAATAATAATAAGAACCCAAGTAATTGCCAGCCTGTTAGAATTTCGTTAAATGCGATTACTCCAACTAATACGGCAATGACGATTTCAATTGAAGCTAGAATTGTTGCTTTGCTAGATTCGATATACGTTAAGCCGTTAGTGTAAAGTAAATAAGCTAGAACGGTTGATATGACAACAATACCTAGTATATTCAGCCATACACCACCATTCGCAAACGCTTCGTGTTTCTCCCAAATACCACTTGTTGGAATTAAAAATATAGTTCCACACAGCATAGCGTAAAACGTAATCGTAAATGGATGATACCAACGGCTAACGTTTTTACCAATTAGGCTGTACGTCGAGCAGAAAAAGCCTGCTAGTAGGCCGTATATAATCGTTTGAATCGTTAATGAGAATTCGCCAATTGGGAAGAATTCGATCGCAAATGCACTTCCTAAGATCGTCATAATGATGGCTATGATTTTTGTGACGGAAAGAGCTTCATTAAAGAAGATTTTAGCTATGATGGCTGCAAAGACAGGTGAAGTATAGACGAATACGACTGCGACTGAAAGTGATGCAAGGTCCATGACTTGGAAATAAAACCAATTAAAAAATGCAATACTTACAACGCCAAGTGCAATGAAATAAGGTAAATCGATCAATCGAATCTTCAAATAACTTCTGGCTAATAGTGCTAACATCGTGAGTAGGATTAAGCTGGAAAATGTTAAGCGAAGTGTGACGACTTGCCATGGCGTGAATCCGTAGTCATACAAGTTTTGGACAAATAAGCCTGTTAAGCCCCAAAAGCCTGCACCTAGGATGACCATTCCATAGGCAATAAAGTTATTCATTCTCATTCTCATCGTTAAACCCTCCCTTTTCTCTCTGTCTATCAGGTTCAGGTCAAACTACTAAGAAGTTTGATTTAATTTGTGTCAAGCTAGTTCATCTTACAACGCTTAGCACTTATAAGCAACCTTTTTGATGAAAAAATATTTTGGCAAATTCTGTGGCTGAGGAGTATTGCGGTGTGGCGGTGGAGAAGGTTTGTAGATTGTTAGATTTTTTGGCGCTTAGATAAATTATTTGGCGCTCGCGGCTTGGATTCTGGCGCACACGCAATTTTTTTGGCGCTTGCGGCTTGGTTTTTGAATCTTACAAAATTTCACCGACGTTTTTTATCAGCGCTCAGGATAATTTATCAGCGTTCGCGACTAACTTATCAGCGCTCGTAAATTTTTATCAGCGTTCACGTGATGTTTATCAGCGTTCACCAATTTTTATCAGCGCTCAAGCTAATTTATCAGCGCTCGCCCAATATCAATCTTCCTTACAAACAAAAAAGACACCTCCCTGTTTGGAAGATGCCTTAATAAGTTTCATTTTCATTTATAATACGGTGAATGTTTTGCTCGAATTCATTTATGTTTCGGTTTTCGACTGAGTGGTTGATTGTTTGAGAGATTTCCCTTCTCGTCTCTGGTTCTAGTTCGAGGACGTGATGATCGACTGATGTTAATTGTTGATGAACCACACTCATCGTTTGCCAAACTTCACGCGAGTAATCTGAGTCATCCATTGAATTGCGCGACAACTCCTCAATATGATCCAACGTTTGGCTCATCCTAATATATTGCTCTTCTGTCATTTCATCTTGAATTTGGAATGCGGCATCAAACATAAATCGGTTTAATGTTTCCTCGACGTTTTCTTCGCTCTTTTGATTGAATAAGCTAAATATGACAAAGATATTCAAGGTGATCGATGCTGTTAACGCTATTAGTAGAATTTTAGATTTCATTGCTAGCGCCCCTTATACAATCTACTTAGTCCACCTTCACTGCACACTCGCTTTTTTATACCTTAAGAAATATTGAACCACTAAGTGAGCTATAACACCGATCATGAAAAATAACGCAAGCCCCATCGTACGTGCTTCGATTGAAAACCGGGTCTCATAAACTTCAATAATAAACAGTGGCAAACCGAATAATGTCGGTGCGAAATTTATAGAGTAGCCTAGTACAAGCATTAACAGAGTCGTTATAAACAAGAGTAGCGATAATACAATGGTTACTTGCACACCGGTTAACAATACTTTTAAAAAGCTTTTCATATGAATCACCTTTTTCCAACCTTTAACATTATTTTTATCATTAATGTCCAAAATTACAACTGTCAACGTTTATTCCTTTGCATACTTCTCAATCAACTCTTGATCAATGCCTTTCTTCTTCCCTTTTTTAGCTAAGTGATTTATGAAATATTTTAAGAAAAACGGCATTTTCACAACACGTGAATCTTGCATGTCTAATG
>NZ_AKIF01000022.1 GCF_000269905.1 Alkalibacillus haloalkaliphilus C5 | reverse complement strand
ATGAGATTGAAGTGGCTACGTCTAACGCTCGCTGCCCCATTTGATCTTTTGTTTGTGTCCACTCTATATAAGAATAAATTGCAGTAATTAACAACGTTACAATGATTAAGAGTGAAATAATCGATGTTAAGATCTTCGTTCGTAGTGAAACTCTATTTAACATATTGAGGGGCACCTTCCTTACGTCTCGTCATAGCTTTAGTTACAGTTTATCGGCTAAACTCTTAATCGACAACAATACTGAACATATATTTTACATAAAAAAACTAGGATGTGACGATCACATCCTAGTTAGTCGTTACCCTAACACCGCTCGGTCGCTTTCAATTTGCTTACCTCGTATACGGTGGAATTCATCTAATAAATCTTTAATTGTGAGCTCTTGTTTTTCCTCTCCTGATACATCGAAAATGATTTGGCCTTTATCCATCATAATTAAACGGTCGCCTAAATCTAACGCTTGTTGCATGTTATGTGTCACCATTAAAGTTGTTAGCTCGAATTTCTTTACGACATCAGCTGTAATTTCAGTAATGAGCTCTGCTCTTGATGGGTCTAAGGCTGCTGTATGTTCATCAAGCATTAAAATATGTGGCTCAGTGAATGTCGCCATTAATAACGATAACGCTTGGCGTTCACCCCCTGATAGTAAACCGACTCTCGCGTTCAATCGGTCTTCTAAGCCTAAGTTCAATGACTCTAAATACTCACGGTACATTTCACGACGTTTCTTTGTGACGCCTGGAATGAGCTTGCGCTTTTTATCACGCGAATAGGCCATGGCTAAGTTTTCTTCTATTGTCATGGAAGGTGCTGTACCTGCCATTGGGTCTTGGAATACCCGACCGATAAAACCAGCTCGTTTATATTCAGGTAAATGGACAACGTGTTTGTCATCGATCATGACTTCTCCTACGTCAGGAATTAAACTTCCTGAAACGACGTTCATTAACGTCGATTTACCCGCGCCATTACTACCAATGACTGTGACGAATTCTCCTTTTTTTAGTTCCAAGTCAACGGATTGTAAAGCCTTCTTTTCATCAGGTGTTCCTTCATTGAATGTAATCGACACGTCCTTTAAGTTAAGCACTGTGGACCTCTCCTTCCTTACGTTGGAGTAGTTCAGCCTTTTTCCGAAGCCTTCGCTTCTTCTCTTTTCGTGCTTGGACCATTCTCGGTGCGACTAATGCAGCAATGACTAACACAGCAGTAATTAACTTCATATCACCTGAATCTAAAAAGTCCACACGAAGTGCCATCGTTACTACTATTCGGTAAACAATCGCACCACCAATGACAGCTAAAGTCGCAATAATAATTGTACGTTTTCCAAATAACGCCTCACCTATGATTACGGATGCAAGACCAATTACGATCATCCCGATCCCCATGTTAACGTTCGCAAAACCACCGTATTGGCCAATTAATGCACCTGATAAAGCAACTAAACCGTTAGAGATCCCAATACCTATAATGATTAGCCCATCTGTATTAGCTGATAAGCTGCGGATCATCTTTTGATTGTCACCCGTTGCTCTTAACGCTAGTCCTACTTCCGTCTTTAAGAAGTAATCTAAAAACACTTTAACCATTAATGTCAAAATGACCATGACTGAGAAAACGAGCCAAGTTCCCGAAAACCGTTCAGCCCCTAAAGATAAAACGATATTATTGAAAAATGCATCGAATCCTGAAGCAACCCACCACGATTGAATTTGTGTAAACAAGGTGGACTCATTCAGCATCGAGACGGTTGGTTGTCCCATCAACCGTAAATTGATTGAATAAAGCGCAATCATCATTAAAATACCGGCCAGTAAGGCATTAATATTACCTTTTGTATGCAAGACACCGGTAATACAACCTGCGATAAAGCCGGCAAATGCACCTAACAATGTAGCTAATATAGGTGACATCCCTCCGACAATTGCGACTCCAGCAACACCAGCTCCAGTTACAAAACTACCGTCTACTGTTAAATCAGGAAGTGAATATACGAAACGACAAGTATACGCCTAAAGCCATTAAAGCGTAAATTACGCCTGACTCTACTGCACCAAATAACGATATTAGCATGACGTCCTCCTTCGATCTCAAGTAGAGCTCTTTCTATTATTTGAATGAAAGCGCTTGGCAGTTAATATGCAAAGCCAAGCGCCCATCCGTTACTTTATAAAATCGAACTTAGTCTATTAAGCAGCTTTATTCCTCTTCTTCTGGTTCGATAAATTGTGCTTCATCATCCCAATCATCGTGCCATTCTACAGCTTGTAATTCGGCTGCTTCTTCGTTAATGAATAGTTGGATCTCAGGTGGATGCTCTGCAGGAATCTCTCCAATGTCCTTTTCACCTGTTAAAATATCGGCTGCCATTTCTCCAGAACGGTAACCAATCGTGTAATAATCAATACCAAATGTTGCAAAACCACCTTTTGCAACTGAATCTGGTTCACCAGCTATTAAAGGAATTTCATTGTTGTTCGCAACACCAATGACGCTATCAAGTGCTTCTACTACTGTGTTATCTGTGACGATAAAGAATACGTCAATATCACTTACTAACGTCGTTGCTGCTTGCTGTACTTCTGATGCGTTAGCCACTGTACGCTCATGTAACGTCAAACTCGTACCTTCAGCAGCAGATTCTACCGCTTCAATTTGTGCTACAGAGTTCGGTTCACCTGCGTTATAAATTAAACCAACTGAAGCACCTTCAAAATATTGATCAATAAATTCAACCGTTGCATCAATAGCACCTGGGTGTAAGTCTTGTACCCCTGTTACATTTGTATCCGGATTTTCCAATGACTCAATAACACCTGCACCTACTGCATCTGTTACTGATGTAAACACAATTGGAATGTCTTTCGTTGCTTCATAGGCACCTTGTGTACTTGGTGTTGAATTAGTAAAAATTAAATCAACGTCATCAGCTACAAAAGCATCCGAGATCGGCTTAACATTGTTCGGGTCATTTTGTGCATCTTGGAAGTCATACTCAACATTTAACCCTGCATCCTCTAAAGCATCTTGGAACCCTTCATAAGCTCTGTCTAATGATGGGTGCTGAACAATTTGGGTTGCACCAATGTGGAACGTTTCGCCTTCTGCAGCCCCTTCATCTCCGCCTCCATTATCTTCATCATCACCACATGCTACTAACAACAACATCCCTATTAACGCAACAAACAACAAATGAAAAACCTTCTTCATCCAATGTATCCCCCTCTTATAATTAATAATTGGCTTTTAAAGCGCCAAGCTTTAAACACTTTTTTCAAATACTTTGGATTGCTTTTGTTTTTTCGGTGGTGTATGAATCGATTGGCCAACAAGCGCATCAACTGCTTCTACCAATCCTTCGTTCATGCTGGGGTGAGCATAATGCGGGAACGTTAAATCTTCTGTTTTTGCAGCCATTTCAAGCAACTGCACAAAGTGACTCGACATCTCCACTGCGCCTTCACCAATCATATGAACACCTAAAATGATGTCAGTATCAGCATCACTCATGACTTTTACAAAGCTATCACGTTTACCGATAATTGATGTAAATCCGTTAGCTCCTAAGTTGAACTGACCGACTTTATAATTTATTTCATTGGTTTGTGTTTCTTGTTCAGTTAACCCGACTGATGCAATCGGTGGATTCGTATGAGCTATAAAAGGTAAAAACGTTAGATCAGCTTCAGGGTTCTCACCGGCAATGGCTTCGGCTGCTACCTTCCCTTGCTTGATCGCCTTGACAGCTAACGGTTCACCTTCTGTTAAATCTCCAATGGCGTATATGTTTAGTGTTGAAGTTTTCATTTGGTGATTAACAGCAACATGACCTGAATCAGTTAAGTTAACACCTAAACGGTTTAAACCTAATGAGTCAATGTTTGGTTTTCGCTCACCGCTACTATAAATGTGTGTTGCTTCAATCTGCTGTTCTTCTCCACTTTTACTGACAGTTACTGTTAGTCCTTGTTCAGATTCTTCTATTAATTTTATAGCTGCTTGATTGACGATATGAATCTTTTTCTTCTTAAACAGTCTCTTCAATTCCTTTATTAAATCAGCATCTAAAAATGACTGGTCATCGTTAGTTACTAACGTTACTTTTGTTCCAAAACTATGAAACACAGAAGCTACTTCTAAGGCTAAGTAGTCAAAGCCGTCCACAATAAGGTGTTCAGGTATTTCTTCAATTTGAAATACTTCTTCTGCTAAAAAAGCTTTTTCACTATTGATTGGGAAATAATTAGGCTTCATAGCTTGGCTACCTGTAGCAATAATGGCGTTTTTATATATGTAGTGATCAAATTGATGACCGTTTTCAACGCCAATTCGCTGATCACCTGTAAACGTTGCAGTTCCTTGTATGACCTCGATTTGGTTCGTTTTCAGTAAAGATTCAACACCTTTTCTTAATTGTGTCGTCACTTGTGATTTATATTGTTGCAGTTGATTTAAATCCACTGTATTAGGTGAGTCAACTCCAACTCCTAAGTTTTGCATGTGAGAGATTTCATTGACCTTTTTACTAGCGTAAGTCCATACTTTCGAAGGGATACACCCTTCATTTAGGCAAATGCCTCCTAGATCGGCTTGTTCTACTAAAGATACGTTTAAACCGAGTTGAGCAGCGCGTATGGCGGCTGTATATCCACCTGGTCCGCCGCCAATGACGACTAAGTCGCGCTCTTCTGTAATTTCGCCAACAACCATTTATACCAACTCCAGCATTAGTTTGTTCGGATTTTCTATTAACTCGTTTAATCGGTTCGTAAACGAAACAGCTGTTGCACCATCTGCTACGCGGTGGTCAAATGACATTGACACATTCATCATGTAACCTGGCACAATTTCGTCTTGTTCATTATAGATTGGCAGTTTACGAGTTTTATGAAAGGCAATGAGCGCCGTTTCTGGATAATTAATAATTGGTGTTGCTCCAGTACTACCTAATGGGCCGACATTACTCATCGTAAACGTACTACCTTTTAGTAACTGAGGTTCTAGATTGCCGTTTTGTGCCTTTTCAGCTATAGCTTTCATATCACGATGAATTTGACGCAATGACTTACGGTCAACGTCATGTAAAACAGGGACGATTAAACCGTCTTTTGTATCTGATGCGAGACCGATATGGTATTGCTTCTTTAAAATAATTTGTTCATTTTCTTCATCTAATTGTGCGTTAAAAACTGGGAAGTCCTTTAATGTAATGACAAGCGCTTTTAGTAGGAAAGCCGGAATGGAAATGTTGTCTCCAGATTCTTTTAACTCTTCACGAAGCTGGAATAGTCTTGTCATATTAATTTCATCAAAGTGTGTCACGTGAGGAATAGTATAAATTGATTGAGTCATTTTGTTCGCAATCGTTTTTCGAATCCCTCTAAATGGAATCGTTTCTTGCTCTGGCTTGCTTGTTGAATCTAAATCCAATGTTACCGTTTCAGATCGTTCTTCTTGTTGCACTTGAGGTTCCGATTTCGTTCCGTTTATAAATTGATAAACATCTTCTTCTGTCACTCGTCCTGATGGATCAGAAGCTGTCACTTGTTCTATATCAATTTGATGGTCTCGTGCAATTTTTCTCGTATATGGTGTTGCTAATACGCGATTTACTTTCGTTTGGATTCGTCTATTTTGCAGCCCTTTCGCTTCATTCGTCGCTTTTGCTGGCTCAGGATCTAACTGTTGTTCAGGTTGTTTCGCTCCAACCCCTCTTATATAAAGTAATGTTGTACCAACTTGTACCGTTTCTCCAACAGGTACGACGATTTCTTTAACAGTACCTTTTCCTGGTGAAGGGAGTTCAGCAACCATTTTGTCTGTTTGAACTTCAACGAGTGGTTGGTCAGTTGAAACCGAATCACCTTCTTTAACGAAGTAATTGACGATTTCCCCTTCTGTCATCCCTTCTCCAATATCGTGTAATTTTACTTCTAACAATGTGCTCACCCCTTACTTAAAAGTTGACCGATTTATAAATGCTTTCTAAAACGCGTTTGGCCGTCGGTAAATAGTGGTCTTCTAATGAAAAGAATGGTACTGGCACATCAAACCCTGTCACACGCTCAATTGGTGACCTTAAATATAAGAATGATGTATCATTTATGAC
Organism: Alkalibacillus haloalkaliphilus C5; assembly: GCF_000269905.1. Classification (GTDB taxonomy): domain Bacteria; phylum Bacillota; class Bacilli; order Bacillales; family Alkalibacillaceae; genus Alkalibacillus; species Alkalibacillus haloalkaliphilus_A. The sequence continues at coordinate 17,606 of NZ_AKIF01000022.1, read as the reverse complement.
AGATAAAATGTCATTACCAAGTCCACCAGTGCCGTGTGCTTCATGCACGATAACCGCGCGCCCTGTTTTTTGAACAGATTCAGCAATTAAATCACGATCAAGTGGGTAAAGTGTTCTTAAGTCGATTACTTCACAACTAACACCTTGTTCTTCTGCCTGCTTTGCTGCTTGTTCTGCTACTAGGACCATTGCTCCCCATGCAATTAATGTAATATCTGTACCTTCTTGAACTTTGTTCCCTTTACCAATTTCAACATTGTATTTCCCTTCAGGAACGTCTTCGCGTTTCGCACGGTAACTACGCATTGGCTCCATGAAAATAACAGGATCCGGGTCTTCAATTGATTCAATTAATAAACCTTTCGCATCGTAAGGCGTAGCAGGACAGACTACTTTAACGCCTGGCATGTGGGTAAACAATGCTTCAGCACTATCAGAATGAATTTCTGGTGCACGAATTCCAGCTCCATATGGCGCACGAATGACCATTGGTGCAGAATAATGACCTAACGTTTTCATTCTCAAACGTGATACGTGTGTCATAATTTGGTCATAGGCCGGGTAAATAAAGCCCATAAATTGCATTTCAGCAACGGGCCTAAACCCGTTAACCGCCAAACCAACTGATGTTCCCACGATTCCAGACTCTGATAACGGTGTGTCGACTACTCGGTGCTCGCCAAAAACTTCTTGCAAGCCTTCTGTTGCTCTAAATACACCGCCGTTTTTCCCGATATCTTCTCCGAGTAATATCGTCTTTTCATCTAACTCTAGCATCGTCTTCAAGCCATCATTAATCGCTTGAATCATCGTCATTTGTTTCGTTTTACTATTTACTTCAGGCTTCTGTTCAACCTTTAAATCCACGTTAATCCCCCTTTAGCTGTGCTAAGTATTGATCTTTTTGTTCTTCGAGTTGCTCTGGGTTTTGTTCAAAGACATAATCAAAAAGATCTGCAGGGTTAGCTTTCGGGCTATTTTCCATTGCTTCTACAGCCGCTTCAACTTCATTCTCTATTTTCTCTTTCGTTTCATTAATCCACTCTTCATTCCAGTGACCGTAGTTTTTCATAAACATCTCTAAACGATCTAGTGGGTGAACAATTTCTTCACCTTGGTCATCTGGACGGTACTTCGTTGGGTCATCTGCAGTCGTGTGCGCACCTGTACGCCACGTCACCGCCTCGATTAATGTTGGTCCGCTACCTTCTCGAGCTCGATCAACTGCTTTTTCCATTTCAAAATAGACACTAAAACAGTCATTCCCATCGATTCTGGCACTTGGCATATCATAAGCGAGTGCTTTTTGGGCGATTGTTTTTGAATTCATTTGCTTATCAATTGGAACTGAGATGGCGTAACCGTTGTTCTGATTAAAGAAAACCGTTGGCGTTTGAAAAACAGAGGCAAAGTTTAACCCTTCATGAAAGTCACCTTCTGATGTTGCTCCATCACCGAAATAGGCTAGTGCGATATTCTTTGTCCCTTTTCGCTTTTCAGCCACGCTGTTCCTGTAGCATGTGGGATTTGCGTTGCAATTGGGACAGCTGCTGGGAAGATATTTTTACCTTTAGGTGGCACAACACCTTCATGTCGACCATTCCAATATAAAAACGTACGAACCATATCAGCACCAAACGTTAACGTTGCACCGTGATCGCGGTAGGTTGGAAACATCCAGTCGCCATCTTTAAGCGCTAAAGCACTCCCAACTTGTGATGCTTCTTGACCTTCAAACGGTGGATAAGTACCGATTCTCCCTTGCCTTTGCAGGTTGATTGCTTTACGGTCAAACGTACGAATTCTAAGCATGTTATAATACATCGTGCGGACTAACTCTTCATCGATTTTTTCCTCATATGATGAATCAATTAAATTCCCTTGATCATCCATTACTTTCTTGATTGGGAATTGTTCTTCCATAGTAAGACCCCCAATTCTTTTATTTAATGACGGATTTTCACTTCGGGCTAACAGTGCGGTTAAAGAAACTATTACGTTTCTCGCGATTAGACATCACCCTATCACACAGCTGATCAGCCGCTTCAACAGTGGAGATTTCGTTAAGTTCAGACTGCTTATAAACTTCTAGAATCGTGTTGTATATTTCTTTCGTTTTTAATAAAACGCGTTCTTTATTTGGTCCATACAGTTCATCAGCAACTTGGATGAGACCACCTGCATTTACAATGTAATCAGGTGCATAAAGAATGCCTCTTTTCGTTAGTTCAATACCATGTTTTTCTTCTAACAATTGGTTATTAGCAGCTCCAACGACTGCTTTAAATTGAAATTGCTCAACCGTCGTGTCATTGATCACGCCACCCATGGCACACGGAACAAATATGTCAGCCGGAACTGAATATATCTCATTTGTTTCAACAACCGTTACTGTACCTTCAGCAGTTTGCGCCGCCTTCGCTTGGATCTCTTCGATTGAGTCTTTGTTAATATCCGACACGTATATCGAAGCACCTTCTTGAAGTAATCGCTCTGCAATTTTAAAGCCAACTTTACCTAAGCCTTGAATCGCGTAAGTAACCGGTTGTAAACTTTCATGGCCAAAAAGCATTTTGTTCGTCGCTTTAAGTCCATATATAACACTCTCAGTAGTCGGTATTGACGAATCGCCACCTCCACCGTATTCTTCTGGAATTCCTGCAATGCAGTTTGTTTCTTTCATTGCATGAACGAAATCAGCTAGTGTTGTTCCCATGTCTGTACCTGTGTAAAAACGGCCGTTTAAAGATTCTACAAATTGGCCGAATGCGCGGAATAATTCTGGTGATTTATCTGTGTGGGGATCTCCTATAATGACAGCTTTGCCTCCACCGAAGTCTAAGTCAGCTGCTGCACATTTGTAGCTCATACCTTTTGATAATCTTAATACGTCTTCTAATGCTTCATCGAACGATTCATATGGTTGCATGCGACATCCACCGATTGCTGGACCTAATTTCGTACTATGTATGGCGATAATAGCCTGTAAATTAGTCGATGGATCATTACAAAAAACGACTTGCTCATGTTCTGACATTTTCTCAAGGAGTGATAAGTTTTCAATCTCATCATTTTTAGATGATGCCATAATATAACTCATAGTTAACCTCCTATTCTATTAACAACCAAATTAACCATGTAACTGTCCTGTACGCTTTTCGATTACCTCCTTAGGTAGGATGACTTGTTTAACTGTCCCTTTTCCAATTAATTGACCTTCTTCACGGTAAGCCTCTACTTCTGTAATGACTTGATGATCTTTATATTCTGTTAAAGTAGCTGTTAGACTGACCTTTGTATTTAACGGAGCAGCGTCAAGGTGTTTAACACTAACTGATGCTCCCATACCTTCTTCATGTTCTTCTAAAAAAGGTAGTATAATTTTGCGCGAAACCCACTCCATGTGATATACCATTGAAACGGTGGAATACACGGGGTGTACGACATTCCCTTCAAAACTCGCAAACATATCCTTTGTAACTTTTACGTCAATTGTCTCTTGTCTACCGACTTCCATGCCAGGCTTCATACCATTCATCACTTCCATTCTATAATTAGAAGTAAGCTTGAATTCAAGCTTGTATACAATTTTAGACAATTATATAAAAGCGCTTACATTTTTCGATAAAAAGTGTGGATTGCTATACAAATTTTGTCGCAATCCATTATAAACTCCTAGAGACTTCCTCAACCTTAAATTATATGACGTTTGTATAACGCTATTTTATCATTTTGTAATGGATAAAACAACAATTTATTTGAAAAGTGTTTATTTTCTAATAATTATATTGATCATTTACAAACGGAAGCTGTTGCTTCGATTGTTCAACTTGATTAGACGCCTCTTGCATCATACCCTCAACTAACTCCCGAACGGTTGGAATATCTTCTATTAACCCTGTAATTTGACCACTATTTAAAAATCCATTTTCTAAGTCACCTTCTAATGCACCTTTACAATGTAGCTCTTCAGACGTTAATTGGCGATATTCTTCTACAGTTAACCCGGACTTTTCAAGGTCAGTCAATTTCCTAGCATATTGCGTATTTAATATACGCCTCACTTGCCCGACTGTTCGTCCTACAATAGTTGTTCCTGTACCGTTGGCTTCTAAGATCTTCTCTTTGTAATGGGTGTGGAAAGGGGCTTCTTGAGTTGCAATAAAGCGTGTTCCCATTTGCACGCCACTTGCTCCAAGCATAAGCGTTGCAGCTAAACCTTTTCCATCACCAACGCCACCAGCTGCCAAAACGGGTACATTAACGTGTCGTACAATTTGCGGTATTAGAGTAAAAGTCGTTAGCTCTAAATTAGAATTGATCCCTGCTGCCTCATAACCTTCAGCAACTAACAGATCCGCACCCGCTTCTTCTGCTTTCTTCGCATGTTTCACCGAAGCAACTAAAGTCATCACTTTAATCCCTTGTTCGTGAAGCTTTGGAATGTAAGGTGCTGGATTACCAGCAGACAGTGATACGACAGGCACTTGTAAATCAATCACAAGGTCAATTAGACGCTCAACATTTGGTGCAACAGCCATCGCAATGTTGACTGCAAACGGCTTATTCGTTAATTCTTTTGTTTGGTTGATTTTCATTTCGACCTCTTCTGGCGACATCGTGCCACAACCGATCGTACCAAGTCCTCCCGCCTCTGAGACTGCCGCTGTTAGCTCTGGGCTACTTATATTACCCATCCCCCCTAAAACGATTGGGTATTGAATGTTTAATAGATGACATACTGGATTCATAGCTTTCCTCCTCTAATACCTAAAAGTTTCCTATTACTTATATATTCTCAACTAAAGTCGAAATTCCCTGCCCGACACCGACACACATTGTTGCAACGCCAAGATTTGTGTCTTGTTTTTTCATTTCATGAATTAAAGTCGTTAAAATTCTAGCCCCACTTGCACCTAATGGATGACCAAAAGCAATGGCTCCACCATTTACGTTAACTTTTTCTTCATCAAGGTTCAGCTGGTTCATACACTCAATAGACTGCGAAGCAAATGCTTCGTTTAATTCGACTAAACCAATCTCATCAATTGAGTAATGTGTTCGCTTTAATAGTTTTTGAGTTGAGTAAATAGGTCCTAGCCCCATAACAGCAGGCTCTAACCCTGCAGCTGCTCCACCAACGTATTTAACTAACGGTTTTAACCCTAGCTGGCTTGCTTTTTCAGCGCTCATTAAAAGTAATGCAGAAGCACCGTCGTTCACACCTGATGCATTACCAGCAGTGACTGTACCTTCATTGAAAATTGGCCTTAGTTTCCCTAGCTTTTCTTTCGTTGTATTCGGACGTGGATGTTCATCTTGATTGATGATGAACTCATTTCCTTTACGGTCAACGTATTTAACAGGAACAATTTCGTCTTCGAATCGTCCACTTTCAAACGCTTTTTTCGCTTTCATTTGACTAGCGTAAGCGAACTCATCTTGTTCTTCTCTCGTAATTTCATAGCGTTTTGCAACATTCTCTGCTGTTTGTGGCATCGTGTCAGCACCGTACATCTCTTCTAATCCCTTGTTTGTAAAACGCCAACCAATTGTCGTGTCATACATTTCCATGTTGCCTCTTGGGAACTCTTTTTCTGGTTTTGCCATGACAAACGGTGCACGCGTCATACTTTCTGTCCCACCAGCAATATAAATGTCGCCATCACCAACTGCAATCGCACGTGCTGCTTGGATCACAGCATCCATTCCCGAGCCACAAAGGCGATTGACAGTCGTTGCACTAACATCAACTGGCAACCCAGCTAGTAATGTTGACATGCGCGCCACGTTACGGTTATCTTCCCCTGCTTGATTGGCATTTCCAAAGACGACTTCTTCAATCTCACTTGGAGGCAAGTTCGGATTACGCTCTAATAACGCTTCAATGACCACTGCCCCTAAATCATCTGGGCGAATTGTTTTAAGTGCACCGTTATACCTTCCAATCGGCGTCCTTACTGCATCAACAATGACTACTTCATTCATTTTTTGATCAACTCGTTTTCATTAGTATAATCATAAACTCCACGGCCTGTTTTTCTTCCTAAACGACCAGCTTTCACATACTTTTCTAGTAAAGGAGCAGGGCGGTATTTTTCACCTAATGTCTCATATAAGTAATTTAAGTTGTTCAGCCTCGCATCTAATCCGACTAAGTCACCTAACTCTAAAGGCCCCATCGGATAGTTCAACCCTAATTTAATCGCTTTGTCGATATCCTCAGCTGAAGCAACTCCTTCTTGCAGCATATGAAATGCTTCATTACCGACTAAGGCACTAATTCGACTCGTCACAAAACCTGGGAATTCATTGACTTCAACGGTTTCTTTCCCCATTTGTTCCGCCGTTTGACGAACGACTTCAACCGTCTCATCACTCGTTTCTAAACCTTTAATAATCTCGACTAATTTCATGACATGCACAGGGTTAAAGAAGTGCATCGCCACCACTTTCTCAGGACGTTTCGTATAAGAGCCTAATTCTGTTGGGCTAATCGTTGACGTGTTTGAAGCTAAAATCGTATGTCTTGGCGCATGTTCATCAGCTGTTTCAAGTACTTTTTGTTTTAGGTCAGACTTTTCCGGAACTGCTTCAATAACTAAATCAGCACTTGCAGCAGAACTCGCTAAATCTAGTGAAGTATGAAGGCGCTCTAACAGTTGGTCAGCTTCTTCTTCTGTTACTTTCCCACGTTTGATCCCTTTTGCCGCGGTTTGCTTAGTGTGTTCATAGGCATCTTGTAACTGCTCTTCTGATACGTCAACGAGCTCAGTTTGATAACCTGAAAGGGCCGAGACATATGCTATGCCTCGCCCCATGACACCAGCACCCACGACAGTAATACGGTTAATGGTCATGGACACTCTACCTTTCTATCATTCTATTATTTACACGTTGAATGGATTAAGAGGTTTTGAGCCATAGTATGAAAGGACGCTCTTATCTTCCATATATAAATCTAGCGTTTCGACTGTTAGTTCACGGCCGAATCCTGACTGTTTATAACCACCGAACGGCGTACCAGGGAACGCTGAGAATGGGCTATTAACCATCACGATTCCTGCTTGGATTTGATGTGCAACACGTGTAGCACGACCTTGATTCGTCGTCCAAATCGCTGATCCTAATCCGTATTTCGTATCGTTAGCACGCTTAATGACATCTTTTTCGTCTGTAAATTTCTCAACGACAACAACTGGTCCGAAAATTTCTTCTTGTACAGCTTCCATATCAGGTGTCACGTCCGTAATAACAGTTGGTGCATACCAATAACCTTTTTCAAATCCTTCAGGGTAAATTTGCTTACCACCTGTTGCAATCGTCGCACCGTCTTTAACAGCTGACTGGACGTAGCCATCAATTACATCTAATTGCTCTTGGTTAATAATTGAGCCAAGGTGTGTCCCTTTATTAAACGGATCACCTGATTGAAGCTTTTCCGTCTTCTCAATAAACTGCTCCATAAACTCATCATAAATCGATTCATGCACGAACATACGCGAACGCGCTTCACACGATTGACCTGTGTTAAAGAAGATTCCGAATAATGAGCCAGCAACTGCCGCTTCTAGATCAGCATCTTCAAACACAATATTAGGTGACTTACCACCTAGTTCAAGAGTGACACGCTTAAGTGTTTGAGACGCTTTTTCCATAATGTCTTTACCAGTTGGCGTCGAACCAGTGAATGCGACTTTATTAACGTCTTCATGTTGCACTAAGTAATCACCAACAACACTTCCTGAACCAGGTACCGTATTGACGACACCTTCTGGGACGCCCGCTTCATGGCAAATTTCATTCAATAATAGAGCCGTAATTGGAGTTAAACTAGCTGGCTTAATGACGACTGAGCAACCAGCTGCAATAGCAGGAGCAATCTTCCACGCCGCCATCATCATTGGGTAGTTCCACGGAATGATTTGAGCACAAACACCAACAGGTTCTTTATGCGTATAGTTAAAGAAGCCGTATGGCATATTGTTAACTTCACCGCGGTGACCGACAATAGCACCTGCGTAAAATTCAAAATCCTCAATCGACTGGTTAATTTGAACTTGTGCTGCACCAACGGATTTACCGCTGTTTAGTACTTCCATTTCAACTAGCTCTTTAAAACGTGAACGCATAATTGATGCGATATTGTTTAATACACGAGAACGTTTTCCAACTGGATACTTACGCCATTTCCCGTTATCAAAAGCTTCTCGCGCTGCTTGAACAGCCTTTTCTGCATCTTCCTCACTCGCTTTTGCTACTGTTGCAATTACTTCTCCTGTTGCTGGGTTATACGTTTCGAACGTTTCTTTTGAACTACTATCTACCCTTTCACCATTAATGATCATCCCATAATGATCTCGCTTCATTTCCCCTACTTGTTCAATTGCTTCTTTCGTTAATTCCATTAAAAATCCACTCCTCTCGATTATTTTCCGATGAAATTTGGTTCGCGTTTTTCTTTAAATGCTTGAACACCTTCTTGATGGTCGTTAGATAAACCAGCAATTCGCTGGGCTTGTGCTTCACTTTCTAGTACATCTTGATAATCTGAATGCATGCCATCCATCATATAACGCTTAACTAACGCTATCGCTTTTGTAGGCATACTTGCTAATTTTTGCGTAAATGCTTCGACTTGCTTATCCCACTCGTCTTGCGGGATCACTTCAGTTGCTAACCCTAATTCATAGGCTTCTTCACCCGTAATCGGTTTTCCAAGTACGGAGATTTCCATCGCCTTCGCATACCCAACAATCCGTGGTAGGTTGTAAATAAACCCTGAATCAGGAATTAAGCCAATGTTTATAAAAGCACTGACGAACTTAGCTTGCGGTTGTACGAGCCTAAAATCACACGCCAACGCTAAACTCATTCCAGCACCTGCTGCTGTACCATTAACTGCTGCAACTACAGGCTTTGGAGTTTCTTTAATTGCTTTTAACATTGGGTGATACCTTTTTCTTAAAAAAGTGGCATGATTCGTGTTTTCATCAACACCTTGTAGGTCTTGCCCAGCACAAAAGGCTTTTCCTTCGCCTGTAAAGACGATGCAACGGACGTCATCGTTTTTCGTCGCTTGTTTTAACGCCCGTGTGACTTCGTAATTCATTCCTTCAGTAAATGCGTTATACGCTGATGGCCGATTTAGCGTAATCGTTGCAACACCTGAGTACTCTTCATATTTAATCGTTTGAAAATCCATCCCCATGACTTACACTCCTTTAAAAGAAGGTGATCGCTTTTCAGTAAAAGCTTTCATCCCTTCCTTTTGGTCCTCTGAGGCAAACGTTAAGTAAAAATTCTTCCGCTCTAACTTCATGCCGTCCATTAACGTCATATCTTTAGCTGCTTTAACCGATTCTTTAATTAACCGTAATGAAATAGGTGCTTGGTTCGCTAACTGTTTAGCCAAACGGAATGACTCTTCAAAAACAAGTTCACCAGCTACTACTCGGTTAATAGCACCAAGTTTTAACGCCTCATGAGCCTCCATTTGTTCACCTAACCATATCCACTCTAATGCTTTACGTTCACCGATTGCTTTAGTTAACAACTGAGTACCACCTGCTCCTGGCATAACACCAAGCTGTACTTCAGGAAATCCAAACTTAGACGATTCACCTGCAACGATTAAGTCACAATGGAGGGCTAGTTCAAAACCTCCACCTAAAGCAACACCATTAACTGATGCAATAATCGGCTTGTTAATAAGTGTTATCCGATCCCACACCGCAAACGGATCTGCTAGCTCCATCGTAAGTGGCGTCTCATCCATCATTTCTTCAATATCCGCACCAGCTGCAAATGCTCTGTCACTTCCTTTGATCATGATGACACGAACGTCTTCGCTTTCATCATATTGCTCGAGTTTCTCAACGATTTCATCTACCATTTGCCGGTTTAATGCATTAAGCACTTCAGGGCGATTCAATTGAATCACCCCAATTTTGTCTTCAACAAACGCTTCAATGTACCGATTAGACATTAACGGCAACTTCCTCGCCAATGACTAACGTGACAATATCCCCGGCAAACTTCATAACGTCTTTTCCAGATGCTTTTCCTTCATCTGTTTTCATCGCTTCTTGTAATGCTTCATGGCTCTCATAGTACATTTCACATAGTAAGTAATAATCTGTCTCACCCATTGGCGAGCCTACAATTTTAGTTACTTTCATGTCTTTTAACCCTGGAATCTTCTGCGTCAGTGGTGTGTGCACATTGTAGTAGTGCTCATCAAACTTCTCCTGATCTTCCGGTTTCTTGTAAATCGCAACTAATTTAACCATCTTAAAATCCCCTCTCAAAATTTATTTGATTGCATATTCCACTACTGGCTTCATCGCTTCAAATGGGTTTTTACACGAGCTGCAATATAAAATGCTGCGACAAGCCGTAGGTCCAAACACATTATCCATTGACGTATAGTCAGAATCACAATATGGACAGTTAACCGTCCACTCCTGGCCTGGCTCGTAATTCTCTGGTGGAGGTGCAATGCCATGCTTTTTCAGCTGCTTTTTCCCTTCATCTGTAATCGCATCTGTCGACCATTTCAGTTCAAAGGAGAACTCAACTTCACATTCAGATACCCAGTCAAGTTCAAGTACCGCTTGATGAACATCTGCTTTAATGAAATCTAAAGCAGGACATCCTGCAAAAGTTGGAACCATTACAATTGAGACGCTACTTCCATCAACGATCACCGTGTGAACCATCCCTAAATCTGAAACACTAACAGAAGGTAATTCAGGGTCATCAACTGACTTTAAGGCCTCTCGAACCTCTTCTTCTTTCGCCTGGCGCGTCATTGAACGACACCTCCTTTACTTACCAAACGGCTTTCTCATCACTGCGGTATACTTCAGCAAGCGTATTTAACGCTTGGTCTAAATCCGGTGTATGGTCACCTTCTCTACCACTTCCAAATGCTTTACCGAACGAAATGTCTCGAATATCTTTAACAGTCGATTCTACTTCTTGAATGAACCGTTCTTTTAAGTCGTCCTCACCACTTATAATGTCAAAATGCTCAAGTTCAGTAGCATACTCCCCAAGCTCTAATACATCACCAAATTGTTGCCACGCTTCTTCCAGTCGCGATTGCAACTTCGTCTTCGCCTCATCAGTAGAGTTGTTAAGTTGCTTAAACCATATTTTCCAATGCGATAAATGATAAGGCTGTTCCATTAACACTTTTCCAGCAATGTTGGCTAACGGTGTATAGGAACTCTTTGTTAACGCTTCTAGTTTTACTTTTTTGAAAGATTCATAGAGAAAGTTACGTACAACAGCCAACGCCCAGTCGTAGTACGGCTCTGTTAAGTATTCACCTTCACCGTTTTTCTTCTCAAAATAAACGGCGTTTCGCCTACTACTAGGGTCACGTTCGTGCGCAAGAGCGTCCGCTTCACCTTCACTTAAGTCTTCAAGCAGTCGGTAATACATTAACGCGTGACCCATCGTATTTTGTGTAATTGAAGAAAAGGCTACGTCTTCTTCTATATGCGGTGCTAAGCCGAGCCATTCTGAACCGCGAAAAGAAATGAGAAAGTCATCATCAGCTAATTGGTAAAGCAAGTCTGTTAAAGCTTTTAAATAAACATCATCATTCATTGCCTCTTGTGCAGATGTCACTTTTGTCATTTCTTTTTCACCTCTTTCCACGACATGATCTCTTTCTCATCTAACATGCCTTGCTCTTTTTCCTTCCACTTCTTACGCAAATAGCCGTAACCTTTCGTTCTGCGGTAGTCTTTATTGTCTAAACGCTTTGTTAAATTCAAGCGCTCCTCACTCGTCATTGAGCGAATATTACTTCGCTTAACTACCCAAACGTCTAGCACATCTTCACGGCGCATGAAATTTTCAACAGCCATGCTGAGTGCCATCTCTTCATTAGGAGCAAGCAGACTGAATTGATGTTGAATGGGTGATTTAACACTTTTCTTACTAAAAACTTCATACTCTTGGTAAAAGTTTGTTTCATTCGACTCCGACATAAAACCTCTCCTTTCCCGTTATTGGCCAATCGCTTCAGGTGAAAGTGCTTCTCTTACCCAACGGTTGTTCTCGTAAGCAACTTCACGTAAGCGCAAGCGCTCTTTAGATCGTGGTCCTTTATTTTTAATAATTTGTTTAAACTCATTCCAATCAGGTTGCTCGTAAACCCATTTTTCTTGTTCTTCGTCATAGTGGACGGTTTCATCTGGTACTGTAAGTCCTAGCGAGAATACACGCGGTAAGTATTTATCAAGGAATGCTTGTCGTAGTTCTTCGTTGGAGCTTTTACGAATGCGGTATTTAATCATCGTGTCTTGTTTGGAGGTTCCAGTCGTGTCAGCTGAGCTCGGTCCAAAAAACATTAACAATGCTGGCCACCAGCGGTTCAGTGACTCTTGCAATATTTCTCTTTGGTACTCAGTTCCTTCAGCTAATGCCATGATGATTGCTTCACCATGCTGTGCGTGGAAAACTTCTTCTTGGCAAATGCGTTGAAGTGCGCGTTGGTAGGGGCCATAAGAAGCATCTAACATGTTCGTTTGTGAAATGATGGCTGCACCGTCAACTAACCAGCCAACCATGCCAGCATCAGCCCACGTTTTCGTCGGCATATGGAAAACGTTGTGAAACTTAAGGTCGCCACTTAACAAGTCTTCCATTATGTTTTCACGGTTTTTGCCGTATGGTTTCATTAAATCTTCAGCCACTCGCAACAATAACTGACCGTGACCCATTTCATCTTGCACCTTTGCCATAATACCGAGCTTACGCTTCATCGTCGGTGCTTTTGGCGTCCATTCTTTCTCAGGTAAGGCCCCCATAATTTCACTAATACCGTGCATGGAAATTAATTTTATTAAACCTTGCCTGTAATCCTCTGGCATCCAATCGTCCGGTTCAATTTTCTCCCCCGCTTCAATCCGTGCCATAAACTGCTCGTATTTTTCTTGGTCATGTTCTGGTACATTAGGCTGATCAGAACCGCCGTATTCCAAGTAATTATACATACAGCCACCTCTCCTCCATCACGTTTATTTAACGTAATCATATCAAAACGTTATACAAACTTCAATATAAATATTTTAATTTTCAAAAAATAATATAGGTTATATAACTTATTATATGATGAAATTTATGGTTAATATTCGTTGTTTTATCAATGGATAGCTTGTACATTTTGTTAAAAAAGAAGTGAATTTTGCACCACCATGTAGTAAACTAGTAAATAAATATCGAACTAGACGAAGAAGGAAATGATAGAGTATGGATAAACAGTTTAAAACACGGTCTATGATTTTTACGTTATACGGCGATTACATAAGACATTATGGAAATGTTATTTGGATTGGTAGTTTAATTCAATTATTAGAAGAGTTCGGACATAATGAACAATCAGTTAGAGCTGCTGTTTCTAGAATGAGTAAACAAGGCTGGCTTCAATCTGAAAAAAGAGGGAACAAAAGCTATTATTCTCTTACCGAACAAGGAAAAGCTCGTATGGAAGAAGCTTCTAAACGAATTTATAGGTCAGAGTCACCCAAGTGGGATGGGCAATGGCGCATGCTTGTCTATTCGATTCCTGAAAGCCAACGTCATTTACGAGACGAACTACGCAAAGAGTTAGTATGGAGTGGTTTTGGCTCCTTAACGAATAGTTGCTGGATTACGCCAAACCCACTTGAAGAACAAGTGCGTCGTTTAGTTGAGAAGTATGATATTAGTCAGTATGTAACGTTTTTTAATGCGACATATGAAGGGATGAGTTCCCCGAAAGAATTAGTCGATCAGTGTTGGGATTTAGATGATGTCAATGCAAAATACTCACAGTTCATAAAAGAGTACAGTGAAAAGTATTACATAGATAAGAACTTAGTAGAAAAAGGGGATATAAGTGATGGGCAGTGCTTCGTCAAATGCGCCTCACTTGTCCATGAATACCGTAAGTTTTTATTCGTTGATCCAACTTACCTGAAGAGTTACTCCCAAATCAATGGTTAGGTGACTCTGCAGCAGCGTTATTCTCGGATTATCATGAGCTGTTACAAACACCAGCTACACGCTTTTTTGAATCTGTGTTTGAGTAGGAAAAACGGTCGCTGGATGACTTCCAGCGATTGATTTTATCCTTTAAAGTAAGGACGGTTAATTATGAGGATGTACTTTGAGGGCCCGGTTATAATAGTGGCCTTAATCATTTATATTGCTTTGCTTTTATATTTAAGATTTAAGCATAATAAAGGGGTAATGTATTTATTCTTTTTTTCGATATTCTATTTATACATCACTCAAGTGGTTAGGTATACGCAATTTCCAATCACATATATCCCAGAAATGTACGACCCATTAAGTGTGTTAAGACATAATATAAACTTAGTCCCGTTTCAAAACTTAGAAATTAACTTAAAGTTTATGTTCTTAAATGTGTTATTGACTATTCCCTTTGGCTTTCTTCTCCCTCTAATTGCTCAAGTTACGATGAAGAAGGTTTTGTCATGGGCGTTACTATTACCGTTCATTATAGAAGTAACACAACTTATAGTCGGTTTATCTACAGGGTATAGCCGCCGCATCTTTGATATTAACGATTTCATTATGAATGGCCTTGGTGTTCTAATTGGTTTTCTCATACTAAAGGCTTCGATCAAAGTAATATTTATAATCTTTGACCAAAGCCATAATAACCAAAATAAACTACTTAACTATATTGCTAAAAGTTAAATGCTATTTCGAGACACGTTCAAATATAGTCGAATCGTTAAACTCTTGACCTTTATTAGCATAAACATCAATCGTTTCTTCAATCATCTTCATGTCTTCCTCTGTTAATTCACGTACGACCTTACCTGGTGATCCTAAGACGAGTGACCGTGGCGGGATCACTTTACCAGATGGTACTAGACTATTTGCGCCGATAATCGAATACTCTCCAATTTCAACACCGTCTAAAACAGTCGCCCCCATACCGACAAGGACGCCTCTTCTTAATGTGCAACCGTGAACAATTGCATTGTGACCAACTGACACTTCATCTTCTAAAGTAAGCGGAAACTGTTCATACAGGTGACACATGGAGTTTTCTTGTATATTGCAACGATCACCAACTCGAATAGGCCCTTCATCACCCCGTACTGTGACATTGAACCAAATGCTAGATTCCTTTCCAATTTCAACATCACCAATAATTCTAGCGTTATCTGCAATAAAAGCTGTCTCATCTATTCGTGGAGTATGATTCTTGTAGCGGTAGATCATAACCATCCCTCCTATTATTCTGTAAGTTTAATATAACACATTTTTATCATAGCGTAATAATCTCATAATATATTGACAGTGTAGAGGAACTTTTGTATTCTTTTATATAACGAAATTACTTAAAGCGTATTTAAAACGTTATAAAAAGGAGGGTGGTCATGTTGAATGACCGCATATATGATATTACCGTTATTGGGGCAGGACCAGTCGGATTATTTACCGCTTTCTACGCAGGGATGAGGGAAGCTTCTGTCAATGTGATCGACAGCATGCCACAAGTAGGAGGCCAGCTAGCTGCACTATACCCCGACAAATACATTTACGATGTTGCAGGCTTTCCGAAAGTTAAAGCACAAGAGTTAGTTGACCACTTACACGAACAAGCTAAGACGTTTTCACCTTCCATTCACTTAGAACAATCTGTAACAGACATTAATCGCCACGACGAGTACTTCGAGATCTTTACTACCCAAGGGACACATTATTCCAAAACGATTATTATTACAGCAGGTGCAGGAGCATTCCAACCACGAAAACTTAAGACAGAACAAGCGGAACAATATGAAGGCAGTAACCTTCACTATTTCGTGCAGAAATTAGATCAGTTTAAAAACCGACGCATCCTTTTATGTGGGGGTGGTGATTCCGCAATTGACTGGTCATTAGCATTAGAACCTATCGCTGAACAAGTTACGTTAATTCACCGTCGTGATAAATTCCGCGCTCACGAGCATAGTGTCACACAGTTAAAAAACTCGAACGTTAACATTATGACACCTTTTGAAGTTGACCGTTTAATTGGTGACGGTAATCGGATCGAGCAAGTCGCTATAAAAGAAGTAAAAGGTGAACAACTCGAGTTGATTGATGTAGACGATGTCATTGTTAACTATGGTTTTGTCACTTCATTAGGTCCTTTAAAATCGTGGGGGCTTGAGTTGCAAAAGAATAGCATTTTCGTTAATTCAAAAATGGAAACGAACATTCCAGGCATTTTTGCCGCTGGCGATATTTGTACGTATGAAGGAAAACCGAAGTTGATTGCAACTGGATTCGGCGAAGCGCCAATCGCTGTTAATCATGCTAAGTCGATGATTGATCCAAAAGCAAAACTAAGCATTCATAGTACCCATCTTTTTGAGAAATCGAAGTAATGCTAAAGCCCAGCTATAAAACTAGCTGGGCTTTAAATAAGTGTAACTATTACTCTAATTCTTCTAAATCATATTCTTCTACAAAATCAGCCAGTCGGTCCTCTGCTTCCTCTAGAAGTTGTGCTGACTCAATATACATTGCTTCTACATCAGACAATAGCACATTAAACTCATCTTCAGTTATTTCGTCATTTATAAATTGACCATATACATCAAGTTCCTCATATACTGCCTCATACCACTTTTCTACAAACGCACTTCTCATATCGTGGTATTCTACGACTATGTCTGATTCAGGTGATTGAGCATTAACGTATTCCAGAATTTCATCAGCAATTGGTAACATTTCATCAAGTTGCAATTCATACGCTTCTTCTAACGACATGTTTGTCATCTGACTGTCGATCTCATCCATTTCTTCGCCTTTTTCTTCCGTAAAGTCTATTATGTCGTTATGATAATCAACTAACTCCTGTGCTTCCGGAGGCATTGTACACGCTACTAATAATGCCACCATAATTAATCCTGTTAACAGTACTTTAATTGTTTTCATTCCAATTACCACCTCTTATTTTTTTGTAGTCTAACAATTTACTAATTTAGCCACGTAATTCATCGCTTGTTTAACCTAGAAAATTACTTCTCCGCCATAACTTCTTCCATCCTCTTCGGTTTGATCAACATGATTGGTGCTAAGAACCAACACAACAAAGAAAACAAGAAAGAGAATAGAGTCGCTTGGAATAGGTCAGTATTTTGAGAGTATAAACTGTCCACAAATAAACTTGTTCCAAATACAAACAGTATAGTGGTTAATACTGTATAAACTCTTCCTAACCTTGTTTTGTTAGGTTTTCCTACGCTAAATGCAATCTCTTCAGAAAAAAGTAAGGAACCATTACCATAGTTATGGTTAGCAATAAGCCAACCCAGAATGAGATAGATCCATAAATAGTCTTGAGGAAAGGTGTGGCAAAAAATACCGCTAGACTGTTTATCATTACAAAGCTAAATAATGAAAAATACCTTTTATGTTCATTTTTGAACTTTTTCCATAAAACGACGAAAATCGCACCACATAGTGTCGCAATGATTAGATTAATAACAAAAACTGTCCAACTACCGGAAAACAGAGCTCCAGTAGAGGCACATATGTAGATTACTAATGTTGTTTGAATGATTCTACTATCTACT
>NZ_AKIF01000021.1 GCF_000269905.1 Alkalibacillus haloalkaliphilus C5 | reverse complement strand
GTCTCAGCCTCTCTTAAGTTAGAAACAATTCTTCTAACTCTTTAATCACCGATTTCACTTCATCTTGGTTGATTGCGTAGTAAACTTTATTTTCGTCTCGTTTTGACTGAACAAATCCGTGGTTAAGAAGTATAGCTAAATGGTGTGAAACGGTTGAATTTGAAACACTTAATTGTTGCGCAATTTCAAAACCATAATGTGCACGTTGCTTTAAAAGCCTTAACATATTAAATCGACGCTCATCTGTTAAGATTTTCAAAAGCTCTAATACTTCTTTTTCATCACGCATTTTTTGACTAAGACCAAACCTCTCTATACCAACAACTAGTAAGCTAAAATCTGCCTCATCAAAACTTATAAATCCAACACTCATCGAATAAGAAGGAATAACAACAAGCTTTTTATTTCCATCCCAATTCGTATATTGCGCCGCCATTTCTTTAATAAACTCGTTGTACTTTTGATTGTTAAATTGTTCAACTTTTTCTTTTATTTTAGTCGACACTAATGATTCAAAGTTGGCATAGTGCTGATCATAGAGGCGCTGTAACAATTGACATAATCGGTCTTTTATTTCATTAGGATGCTGAATGAAATAAATTAACTTCCACTTTTCTTCTTCTGGAATGGGTAAAGACTTTATTCTTTTTTCTACTGGTAATTGTTTAACTGAATCATCTACAAAGCTCGTATTGACCATCCACTCAACTAGCTCTGTTTCATCTACTGCACGAATTGAATCGAGCAGTGCCTCTATGGAAGAAAGCGAGCCTTGACTATACCAATACGGCATGATCGAAATAGCGATATGACTATCTTTTTGGAAAAAGACTTGTAGTTCTTTCAGTTCGTCAGTCGATAATTTATGATGAACTGACTCGATCCACTTTTCCCCTTCACTTTCTCGAATTAGCGCTTTGTATTTCTCTTCTTCCTCCCCCTCCCCTACATTTGCAACCCGAAATGCAAAAGCAATAAAATCAGCCATTAGATGCTTATCAAATTCACATTTAACTTCCATAAAAACACCCTTTCGATTATTATCGTATGTCATGTTATTTAAAAGTTTACAACTTTTTTCTGAATTAATCAACACACTGTTTCGATTTATATCAAAACACCATACAAAAATAAAACACTCCCTCATAAAGGAAGTGTTAATCTACCATTTCATCCAATATTGGATAAACCGCTTCAACACCGTCCTCTGCAATGCGGCAAGCAATCCCAATTGGTGTCTCCCAAAAATGATCCGGAATAATCGGGTTTTGCATGCCGGCTGCTTTGAATAACGAGTTATAAACACGATCTAAATGCTTTCTCGTTGTAAGCCGGTCCATTTCTTTCTCACCTCGCGCAAGCAAAAATAAGTAGCGCATTGATTGAAAGATGTTGTCTCCTGGCATAAAAGTAAAGTCTTTAAAAAGCTTTAGTTGTTTTTCTACTTGTTCAGATAAAGCGTTATTAATGGCTAAGTCATCGAGACGCTCATACAACTGTCGGTTCACCTGTTTAAAAACACGACGCTTTTCTTGTTGCATGACATCATCTGTATAAACTGTTTTTAGAAAATCAAATGCTTCCTCTCTCGCCCATCCCATTTCGTAATCCCCTCTTTACTCAATTGGTCCATCTGAATACTCTACTTCTCCGTCTTTAAGGCCTATATATAGATCTTTCCCATCAAAGAACCATACGTCCTTTTCATCAATTTGGAAAGTGACTCCTTTTTTCTCTGTTTCAACCTCTGGCTCTTGTGCTCTGCCGATTGCCATTCCAATCGAAAAGCCCTTTTGAAACGAACAAGTGCCTCCATACTTCGGGAAGAAATTCACCACATCTCCTGTTTCAAGGTCCATTTCATCATAAAACCAGTCTACTGCTTGCTCTGTTACGTGTATTTCCATAGTTAAAGGCCTCCTTATAATTTTAGTTTATCTAACATAACTGTGAACAACAACTCAAAAGTTTCTAACTTCATATTGCAAAAATCTTTCGGGTGTCGTAAAATTTTATAAACGTTATTCATGCTTTAGAGAAGTAAAGGGGGGAATCGATTGAACGACGAAAAAGTTGGCACATTATATGCTACATTCGCTTACATACTATGGGGATTTCTCCCGCTTTATTGGAAAATACTTGAGTACGTTCCGGCATGGGAAATTTTAGCTCACAGAATCCTTTGGTCTTTTGCGTTCATGATGGTGTTCATATTCGTCATTCGTAGGTGGCACTTATTTATGACAGAATCCCGGACCCTTTTTACCGACTGGAGAACAGCTCTTGGCATTTCTGTTGCTTCAATCGTGATCAGTATAAACTGGGTGACTTACATATGGGCTGTTAACTCTGAACGGGTGTTAGATGCAAGTCTCGGTTATTACATTAATCCACTGATTAGCGTCTTATTTGGCTTTATTTTTTTGAATGAGCGTTTCTCAAAATTACAATGGATTGCGATTGTTCTCGCATTAACTGGTGTAGGATATATGACGTATAACTTCGGTGATGTCCCTTGGGCTGCTTTATTGCTCGCTGTGTCATTTGCCATTTACGGCTTATTGAAAAAAATCGTCAATTTAAATGCGATATTCGGCTTAGCGATTGAAACGGTCATCGTTTTACCAGTTGCGCTTATTTATATTATTCATTTGGAATGGGTACAAGTTGGAGCAATGGGCCTTTCTTGGACTGGTGTTTTATTAATCGGAACAGGTCTTGCAACAGCTACTCCTTTATTACTATTTGCTCAAGGTGCTAAACGAATTCCGCTATCATTAGTTGGCTTCCTACAATACATTGCACCAACGATTATGCTCCTTTTAGGCGTATTCTTATTTAATGAACCATTTACATCGGTTCATGCTATTACATTTACCCTAATTTGGATCGGTTTAACCTTATACACCTATGAACGGGTGAAACAGTTAAAACAAATGGCTCAAGTTCAAAAGTAGAGAGTTAAGGACTCTCTGCTTTGTTTCATTTCTACATGTCATTTTTAAATTTTTCTCAATTTTAGAAAGCGCTTTCATTATTTGTGTTACAATAATACAAAAAGGGTAAGAGGAGGACATTTCATGACGAAAAGATTTGAAACTGATGTTATTCACCACGCTATGAGTCGAAAGAACATTTCGATAGTTTATCAACGCCAATCTATCAAACTTCAACTTACACATTTGCCAATGCTGAACAAGGGGAAAAACGCTTTGCAGGAGAAGACAATGGCTTTATTTATTCTCGCTTAGGAAACCCAACTGTTCGCCACTTAGAAGAGCGCATTGCATCTTTAGAAAATGCTGAAGCCGGTTTAGCTTTTTCTTCAGGGATGGCTGCTGTTTCAGCAACGTTAATCGCCTTAACGAAAGCTAATGATCACATATTATGCTCTCAAGGGCTATACGGTTGTACATTTGGTTTACTAGAACTAATGAGAGAAAAATATAATATACAATCTGATTATAGTTTAATGGAGTCAGAGGATATATTACGTAAACAAATTAAAGACAATACATCATTAATTTATGTTGAGACTCCTATTAATCCAACGATGAAAATTATTGATTTGGAAATGGTTGCACGTGTAGCAGAGGAGTTTAACATTCCTGTTGTTGTGGACAACACTTTTTCTTCGCCTTATTTACAGCGACCAATCGATTTAGGTTGTGATATTGTTCTTCATAGTGCGACTAAATACATTGGCGGTCATGGTGATGTTGTTGCTGGTTTATTAGTTGGTAAAGAGGACTTTATTTCAGAAGTCGCGATGACAACACAGAAAGATATTGGAGGTATTCTTTCACCATTTGATGCTTGGTTATTACTAAGAGGTCTAAAGACGCTTCCTATCCGCATGGACCGTCACTCACAAAATGCAGAAAGAGTCGTTGAACAGCTAAAACAACATCCGAAAATTAAAAGTGTTCATTACCCATTTGATCAGAACAATCCAGATTATGAAGTGGCCAAAAAGCAGATGAAACTTGGAGCTGGTGTTATTGCCTTTGAAATTGAAGGTGGTAAAAAAGAAGCTCAAGCCTTTTTAAACCGTTTATCATTTATTAAGCTAGCTGTTAGTTTAGGGGATGCAGAATCTATTATTCAACATCCTGCGACGATGACGCATGCTGTTGTTCCAGAAGAAAGCCGACTAAACATGGGCATTACCGATTCATTAATTCGTATGTCGTGTGGGTTAGAAGCATGGGAAGATATTTGGAATGATTTAAACCAAGCCTTAGATCAGATGTAGTATATAAAACCAAAAAAAGTTCAAGCGATTTGTAGTCGCTTGAACTTTTTTAACCTAATATCCGATTAACATAGTTTTGAGTTTCTTCAAATGGTGGCACTCCACCGTAATAGTCTACATTACCAGGTCCGGCGTTATAGGCTGCTAATGCGAGTTCTTGATCTCCATTATACCGATCTAACATATCTCTTAAGTATCGAGCGCCACCTTCTATATTTTGTGCTGGGTCGAATACGTTTTGAACACCTAATGAATCAGCTGTAGCTGGCATAAGCTGCATAAGGCCTTGAGCACCTGCGTGACTAACAGCTTGTGGGTTAAAACCTGACTCAACTTGAATAACAGAACGAATTAAGTCGGTGTCGAGATTATAACGAGAAGCTACATCTTCTATAATGTCCTTAAAGCTGGAATCATCATTGTTTAAAGCTGGACTAACTTGCATACTTGGCTGAATGCCCAGTTCACTTTCACTAGAAGTGAAAGGTGTAGCTGGATGATTGCTTAACCCTAGCTGATTCATAAAAAGCGTTTCAAACGAAGCTCCTTCAAGCTTCTGTTTTTGGTCATCATTAAGTAGAGGAGTACTCTGAACTGACCGTCTATAGTTCATTAGCACTTCTAACATACGTGAATCGATCACTATATCCACCCCATTATATATAAGACAAAATCTATTTAAATTATACCACAATTTGACAAGATTTTTAATTAAACTTGCATGAATTCACCTATTAAACAAAAAAATCCTGATTGATTTCAAATCAACCAGGATCAACATGAGGTAAGGAAATACCTGATATATAGAAATTATTTCCCCAAATAACTTCTTGGACAGCTCAGACGTTCCCCTACTATTTTCCACTTACTATTATAACGTATTTTTTATAGATTTAAAGACTTTTTGAAAAATTTTTATATCTTTTTTTGAAATGTCATAGTGTGTGACGAATCGAACTAGCGTTGGACCAAATGGAACAGCCTTTATACCAGAGGCTTCAAGCTTCTCTACCATCTGTTCAGCATACATTTTTGTCTTGGCCACGTCCATAATAACAATGTTCGTCTCTACTGGATAAGCTAACTCAAAACCAGCTTCTTTAATGACTTCTTCAATATCTTTAGCTAATTCATGGTCTTCGTGAAGTCGCTTAGACATCTCGGTTAATGCAATCATAGCTGGTGCTGCGATAATCCCTACTTGTCTTAAACCTCCACCTAGACGTTTACGCCATTTGCGTGCATGGTTAATAAATTCTTGTGAACCAGCAATGATCGACCCAACTGGTGCACCGAGTCCTTTTGATAGGCAAATTTGAACCGTATCAGTAAACTGTGCGTACTCTTTAGCTGAAATACCTGTCGCCGCGACGGCATTAAACAGCCTTGCACCGTCTAAATGAACCGGAATGCCATGACGGCTGGCTACATCATATGTCGCTCGCATCGTTTCAAGTGGAATAACAGCACCGCCAGCACGGTTATGCGTGTTTTCTAAGACAATTAGTCCTGTTTCAGGTAAGTGAACATCCTCTGGTCGAATCGCCGCTTCAACACCAGCTGGATGCATCGCGCCACGATTGCCCTTCACGGTACGTGGTTGCACACCAGCAAACGCTGAAATCGCAGCTCCTTCATAATAAAACAAATGGGATTCTTCTTCCAAAATCACTTCATTACCTGGATTCGTATGCGTTAAAACAGCAATCTGGTTACCTTGGACACCACTAGTCACAAACAATGCCGCTTCTTTTCCTAACATTTCTGCTGCTTTTTCTTCTAATAGCTGAACAGTCGGGTCTTCACCGTAAACATCGTCACCAACTTCAGCGTGAAAGCTAGCTTCTCGCATCTCTTGAGTCGGTTTCGTAACTGTATCACTTCGTAAATCGATCATAAGAGTCACCTCACTACTTCATAGATTCATTACTATTGTCGTTGAATTTATTATACAATACGGCTAATTGCAAAAATAGTGGACGGTGATTATTTCTTAATAGATATGTTGTGAAGTGTCACTTTAATGCTGTCGTAAACATAGTTCCATAAAGTTGAATCTTCAGAATACCTTTTCGTTAATATCTTAATCATTTCTTTTTGTTTTGTTTCAAAATTCGGATCATCTTTTGGTGGAAATGAATCTCTATAGTCATCAACGAGTTGTTGTACTTCTGGTGCTCTAGGTCCCCATTTGCCAACGAGCACTCCTTCATCGTTTATAATTAAGACGATTGGAATTGCCCGGCCGCCATTCGTTAAATGACGGTCAATTAAGTTTGGATCGTCATCACGCATGACAACGCGTGCTTCAATGTCTGCCGCTTCAGCTAAGTGACGAATAATAGGGTTAATCATCATCGCATCGCCACACCAATCTTCTGTAATAATTAAGAAGTGAAGCGACTGACCTTTTAACTCCTCGACTAAACTATCATTCGGTAACTGAAAATTTTCATACACATTAAAACTCTCTTCCTGAAGTTTGCTCATTTGACTCATATATTGTTGAAGTGTAATTCCTTCTTGAAAATACTGCTCTTCCGTTTTCATAGAACCCCTCTTTTCACTTGAATATTAACCTCATTATCTACAACCTGGTCATAAGGAGCAAACAACTTGCTCAATAAAAAAGTAAAGGATAGAATATACTCTTTACTCTTAATTTCTACTCATCTAAAACAGTATTTATAAAGTGACTAACCCGTTCATAAAACTCTTCTGTTACATTGTCAAAAGCTTTTGTATGACCTGCACCAGGTACAACCCACAATTCATAATCCCCTGAAGTTGCTTCTGCAATTTCATAAGCCATTTCAGTCGGAACTAAGTCGTCATCTTCACCATGAATAATGAACAGCGGAAGCTCATTTTGTTTAACTTGATCAATGGCAGACGCTTCACCTAACGTATAACCAGCGCGTATATTCGTCACGACACTCGTTACTTCAAGTAAAGGAAATGCTGGCAAGCCATATATATGGTTTAACTGGTGAGCCAATTCATCTTTCACCGAACTATAGCCACTATCAGCAATAATACCTTTTACTTCCTCAGGCAACTCTTCACCACTAGTCATAAGAACGGTTGCTGCTCCCATTGAATTCCCGTGCAATATAATGTCTTCTGCACTATAATCTCCAACTAACACATCGACCCAATCCACATAATCATGACGATCATGCCAACCGTAGCCTATATAATCCCCTTCACTCTCACCGTGACCTCGCGCATCAGGAATGAGAATATCAAAGCCTTTGTCGTAATAAAACTTAGCTAACTGCCCCATATTATCACTCGTATTTCTAAAGCCATGAGCTAAAATAACAGCCTTAGCCTCATCGGAATCACCCTCAATGAACTGCGCCACTAAATTCAATTCATCATAAGCCGTCATTTCAATGATTTCTGTTTCTTGTTCGTCGTACCAATCATTTGCTTTATCGATCAGCATCTGACTTTCATCGGTCGCAACAACATTAACCGCTTCATCTTCACGGTGAAGCTCAACTTCAGTTCCCCTTTTGATTCCTTGATCGTAAAAATAATTTCCTGCAAAAGCTAATCCAACTAACACAATAACGAAAAGACTACCTAAACTAATGAGTAGTTTCTTTTTCACCTCAAGATTCCCCTTTATTCATTAATTAAGTGGACTGTCTTCCACCCTCGAACACTATTAAAAAAGGCTAGACCATCAACTGTTTCTAGGTCATCTTTTGCTAGGCTGCGCTCTATGATTTGTTGTTCTTTTAACAACCGCTCGCGATAAGTCCCACGTAATAGACCGTCTTTAACTGGTGGTGTATACCATTTACCTTCTAGCTTGTAAGCGACATTTCCTGTCGTGAATTCAGTAATCAACCTTCTTCATTCCATAGTAACGTCTCATCAACATTTGGGCGCATTCGTTCATTGTAGAAAGATCGATTCGTTGTTTTATGGTATAAAAAAGCATTACCTTTTCGGATTGGCTCATGTGCTAGAGCTACTTGCAGTTGTTTTGGCGTATTAGTGATCTGTTGAAGCTCATAATTTACTTGCCCTTGTTGATCGACTAGTAGACGTACTCTATTTTCGCCATGGTTGTTAGCTTTAATTTTGACAATTGATTCTGTTAAAGCTGGATCACCCAAGTTTATATTAAAATATTTAGCTGAGCGCTTAAGTCTGTTCATATGCTCAAGTTCCAGTTCAATAACACCGTCTTTTAAAAGCATCGTCTCTAGCAACTGAAAAGGTTTTGCTTTCCGATATAAGACGCGTGCTTTATCTACCGTTTCTTCATATTCCCCTTCAGCAGAAGAATCCCATGTAATCCCACCACCGACACCATAGACGGCCTGATTTGTTTCTCTATTGTATAAAACGGTTCGGATTGGAACGTTAAAGACTGCTTCACCATGAGGGGTTAATAAACCTATAGCACCACAGTACACTTCACGGGGGCTATTTTCTAAATGATAGATTTGTTCCATCGTGCTTTGTTTCGGCGCCCCTGTAATCGACCCGCACGGAAACAAAGCTTTAAATAGATCGACTAGTCCCGCATCTTCTTTTAACTCTGCCTTCACAGTTGAAGTCATTTGATGAACAGTAGGGTAATGTTCAATCGTAAATAACTCAGGCACTTGAACCGTTCCTGCTTTCGCTACTTGTGACACGTCGTTTCTAAGTAAGTCAACGATCATGACATTTTCAGCACGGTCTTTAGTCGACTCAGATAGTTGCACCTTAAGCTGGTCATCTTCTTCAACCGTTAACCCTCTTCGCATCGTTCCTTTCATCGGTCTTGTTTCAATTGTATGACCATTCGATGCGAAAAATAATTCCGGAGAGATTGATAGAATGTCATGCGAACCGATTTGTAATAGTGCCGTATAATTAGCTTGTTGAGCTTGAGCAAGCTGGTTGTACCAAGCTACTGAATCAACACCTTCTAGTTCAGCTATGAGTCGTAGCGTATAATTAACTTGATAAGTAATCCCTTGGGAAATCAAGCTATGAATCGTTTGAATCGCTTGTTCATAAGCTTGTTTACTCGTATTTGGTTTCCATTCAGTATGAACAAACGTTTCACTAGGTGTAACTGTGTGCTCAACAGGCTTTTCAAATACACCGAACCAAACGTAAGGAAGCTCATTGACGTTATGAAAAGGCAAATGAGATAAAAAGGCTTGTGCCGCTTCATAACTGACAAACCCGCCCACATAATACCCACTTTGAGCGTAAGTTTCAGCTTGTTTAATCGTTCGTTCGACTTCCTCAATTGTATTGGCTTGTAAAATTTTAACCGGTTCACGAAAATGTAATGAATCACTTTCAAGCCAACGGTGCTTAAATTGAAACGTTAACTTCACATCACTCACGACTGCTTCACCTGCCTCGTTAAACGGTTCGCGACAACAAAGTTTTCGACCATTTTCAGCCCATACGTTGTTAAGATTGCTTCAGGGTGAAATTGTACCGCTTCAATTGGCCAATGTTTATGTCTAACACTCATTACTTCACCGCCGTCAGTCTCGCCTGTGATTTGCAGTTCTTTAGGTATGTTATTTTTTCGCGCAATTAATGAATGATAACGCGTCACAGCCGTAGGTGATTGTATACGGTCATAAACGCCTTTATTGTCATGTGTCACCCACTCCACTTTTCCGTGCATAGGTGCATGAGCCTTTTCAATCGTACCGCCAAAAGATTGAACGATAATTTGAAAGCCTAGGCAAACGCCTAATACAGGAATTTCACCTTGTACTGCTCGTAAAATTTCTATACTATTTGGCACATCATTCGGCTGACCGGGTCCTGGTGAGAACACAACCGCTTCAACGTTAAGTTGTTGAAGCTCTTTTACCGTGACTTCATCGTGTTTAACGACTTTAACCTCTACGCCCGCTTGCTCAAAATAGTCAACTAGATTATATGTAAAAGAATCATAATGATCGATCATAACTATCATGTTACATCCCTGCCATCATTCGTTAGTCTCGACGTACCCGGTATTTTTCGCGCTCACCTGTTGTCGTATAAGTTGAACGGCCAAGGTAAAGCGGAATCGTCAACTTCTCATCATCAGGTAAACCATTGTCTAAAAACATGTCATCATCACGGTAAAATTGGGTAATGTCCCCGACAAACCAATCGTGATCACCATACTTATTCACATCAATCACTTTACACTCATAAGCAACGTAAGCATCTTTTAAAATCGGCGCATCAATTGTAATGCACGATCATACTCTATTTCACCTAACAGAAACTTATCCGCACTAGCTCCCGTATACACGCCTGCTTGTTGGATAAATTGTGCTTTTTCCATCGGCAAAAAATGAACGGCAAACTGCCCTGATTTTTTCATCAATTCATATGTATGGCGCTCATGTCCAATCGCTACACCATAAATTGGTGGATCAAATGAGATATACGAATGCCACCCTGCTGCCATGACGTTATCTTGTCCATTAAAAGATGCTGTCACAATGGCTACCATCCCCGGATAACTATGCATTACCGTGCGATCTGTCGGCTTTCTCATTAACTTCCCCTCCTGCTTCATTTATCTTATTTTAGTTTAACAGAAAATCATCCAGAATGACCTCAATTATGATATATTGAAGTACAAGGAGGGATTGCTTTGTTTAAACGAGATGAACAATTCGCACACGAACTTGACCAACAAGATGAACTGAAGCATTTTAAAGATGAATTTTATATAAACGACCACCATATATACATGGATGGAAACTCACTAGGATTAATGTCTAAGCGCGCTGAACAATCGTTACATAACGTGACGGAAGCATGGAAAAATTACGCGATTGGTGGCTGGATGAGTGGTGATCATCCGTGGTTTTATTTATCCGAAGACTTAGGCGAACGTATGGCACCATTAGTTGGTGGAAAACCTGATGAAGTCGTCGTCACAGGCTCTACGACGACAAACTTACATCAACTTGTCAGTAGCTTTTATCAACCTGAAGAAGGTCGAACGAAAATTTTAGCTGATGAGTTAAACTTCCCATCAGACATTTATGCCTTACAAAGCCAGTTAAAGCTACACGGGTATGACCCAGATGAACACCTTATTCGGGTAAAAAGTCGTGACGGTCGCACCATTGAAGAAGATGACATCATTGCAGCGATGACTGATGATGTAGCACTCGTCATTTTACCGACTGTTCTATATCGTAGCGGACAACTACTAAATATTGATAAGTTAACGAAAGCAGCTCATGAGCGTGGCATTCTGATCGGATTTGACGGCTGTCATTCTGTCGGGGTTATTCCTCACGATTTCCATAATGCTGGTGTTGATTTCGCTTATTGGTGTCATTATAAGTATGTCAACAGTGGTCCAGGTGGCGTTGCAGGCCTTTTCGTACATGAGAACCATTTTGGTAAAACACCAGGCTTAACTGGCTGGTTTGGTTCAGACAAAGAGAAGCAGTTTGATATGGAGCATACTTTTACGCCAGCTGAAGATGCGGGAGCTTACCAGATCGGCACACCACACGTCTTAAGCGTGGCACCACTAATCGGTTCGCTTGAGTTGTTTGAAGAAGCAGGCATTGAAAATATTCGTGAAAAATCGCTCCATAAAACAGCTTACTTAATGTATTTAGTTGAACAACTTTTAGGTGAATATGAATTTACTATTGGAAACCCTAAAGAAGATGAACGTCGTGGCGGACATGTCTGTTTAGAACATGACGAAGCAGCAAGCATTTGCAAAGCGCTCAAAGATTACGACGTGACACCCGATTTCCGCTCACCGAACGTCATTCGACTAGCACCTGTTGCGTTCTATGTCACTTATCATGACGTATACCGTACGGTTCAAATATTAAAAGAAATTATGGAAAACAAAATTTATAAGAAGTATAACAACGAACGCGACGTCATTGCTTAGGAGGCTTAATATGATCATTGATATTTCTCGCACTTTAAATCAAGACACACCGACTTGGCCAGGTGATACACCCTTTTCATATGAACTGTCTTGGTCAAAAGCAGAAACAGGTTCAGTCAATGTCGGTCAGCTAACGACGAGCTGCCATACCGCGACTCATATCGATGCACCTTACCATTTCAATGACAGTGGTTTAACAGTTGATCAATTACCGCTCGATTTATATGTTGGCGACGTCTTAATTGTTGATGTGACAACGAAAGCACAAATTACGCCAGACGATTTAAAACTAGTTGATTTAACTCAAATAAGAAGGGTCATTTTAAAGACTGGGGCTTGGAAAGATTCATCTCACTTCCCGACTGAAACCCCTTTATTAGACCCTGCATTAGGTGAATTTTTCAGAGAACATAGTGTTGAATTAGTTGGTGTTGACCTACCTTCTGTCGACCCAATTGAAAGTAAAACACTTGATACACATCATGCATTTGAAGCGAATAGCATTCACATTTTAGAAGGACTTGATTTAAAAGACGTTGATCCAGGCCTATACCACTTAACGGCCTTACCTTTAAAAATTGAAGGCGCTGACGGGTCGCCTGTTCGCGCTATATTAGAGACGAAGAGTTAAAATAGGTGCCGTTCGGCTCTAGAGGGTTCTGTTTACAAATAAATAACTCGAAAAAAGGCGTTTGGAATAAAGTCCAAACGCCTTTATTATTCTGTAAATACGCCCTCGTTCGTTCAATGCTATGATAGACTACTCAAGTGTTCATGTACTAACTTCCATTCATTATTGTCCGTCTTTATAAATATGTTTGTTGCCCTCCCATTACCTGACACTAATTTACCGTTATGATATCCCTCATAATGGTATGAGTAAATACATGTTGCAGAATTTTGGTCAGTTGAAATCCAACGAATGTCATGAGCTGTATAAACCTCTTCTTTTATAAGGTCCCAGGCATTTTCAAAGTATTTCTGAATTTCACTTATATTGTTACATGTTTTATCTGTAAACCAATAAATCGCTTTCTCATGAAGCACCTTCTTAACATTATTAAAGTCATGTGTATTAGTAGCTTCTATATATTTTTTTAATGCTTCTTCATAATTCATTGAAAATACTCCTCCTTGGCGTTTCAAATCCTATTATTAAACAAAACTGCTCACGTTAGCTAAAGAGTGATCCTAAATATTGTCTATTAAAGTTTGTACTGCACTAACTACAACCTCTGGTTCATCATCGTGTATATAATGGGTACTATTTTCAGCAATTATGAATTCGCTTTTTGATGATAAACTAGAGATCTCTTTCTGCATTTCATCCCATAATACTTGTGATTTTTTCGAATAATGAGTTTTATTTCCTGCTGACAGAACAACTAATGGTTTTTCTATTAATCACATCAGTGTTTATAATGAATATTCACTTCTTACTTGTTTAAGTTAAGAAGCCATTTTGAAGACCCTAACCATTACTTTAAGTACAGTAGTTCACATTTAAGTTTTCTTCTTAGTAAAAAAGATTTACTTCATATAATCCTCAACCAACTCAAAGCTTCTTTCTTCTGTAAGGTTTGCCAGAACAGCCACATATTCTAAGTTCTCCTGCGTACCACCTTTATATTTTTGTGAAGCTTCGAGTGCACTGTTATCTCTATACTCTATCCAACCCCGTTGTTCTTCTCTTAATTGGTCCATCTCGTCTTGGGGCAGTTGTTCATTTAAAACTCCATAAATTTCATTCAATAATTCATCCCAAATATCCAGCCTATCGCTCTCCACTTTTTGCAAGGCGTATGTCGATGAATCCAGTGCTTCCAAACCTTTAGTTACTCTTTTAGCGTCATTTAATTTTTCCAGGTACTCTTCCTTCAAGCTTTCTTCAGTATTATTAGTCGGAGAATCTTCTTCCTTTACAGGTACATTGTTTGAATTATCTTCTTTTTTATTTGTTTCTACTTTGTTATTGACGTTAGAGTCGCTTTCTATTGAATTAACATTAGAAGAATCGTCATTTACGTCTGTTGAGTGATTATTTTGTGAGTGGTTGTCCAATTCAGCATTTGACTTTGTAGTTGAGTAATCACAAGCAGCTGATAAAACTACAAATACCATAGCAAAGATTACTAATATATTTTTCGTATTATTTTTCATAATCCAGTCATCCCCTTCATAGTGAACATTCCTTTTAATTCTTCTGCTTCGTTAGTTTAAGTACACTTCTTCACAAATTTTTACACCCTAATTTAAATTTTAACATACTTTTCTATTCAACTTTGAGTGGCTTGCAAAATAAAACACGTGAATTCAAATGAGAATTCACATGTGAAAATATATCCGTTCCTATCTGTGTGCACCTTTAACCATAACCTGTCAGTTTGATTCGGCTCCTATCTTTAATGGGTAAATTACAGCTTCGTCCTTACATTCCATAACTCCGGGAAGAAATAATGGTCTAACACTTGTTTTAAATAACCAACGCCTGATGAGCCACCTGTTCCTTGCTTATGGCCTATAATACGTTCAACAGTCTTCATATGACGAAAACGCCATTGTTGCATCCAATCTTCAAGGTCTACTAACTTCTCAGCTAACTGATATAAATTCCAATAACGTTCAGTATCTTGATATACTTCAATCCAAGCACGTTCAACACTTTCATTTTCTTCATACGTTTTAGTCAGGTCACGATTCAGCACTTTTTCATCAATGTCGAACCCTTCCTTAGCTAATGCTTGAATGGCAACATCATACAATCCTGGTGCTTCGTAAGCCTCGATCAACTGCTTTTGTAGCTCTGGTTCTTTTTCATATATTTTAATGACGTGCGGAGTCTTATACCCTAATGCAAACTCGACCATTCGGTATTGATAAGATTGAAAGCCTGAGGCATTACCTAACTGGTCTCGGAAACCTAAATACTCACTTGGCGTCATCGTTGATAAAACATCCCAAGCTTTAATGATTTGGTTTTGAATACTTGAAACACGCGCTAGCATTTTGAATGCTGGCTGATAGGACTCTTCTTGAATGGCATTGATTGCAGCTTGTAACTCATGCAACGTTAATTTCATCCACAGCTCACTTACTTGGTGAATAATAATAAATAACATTTCATCGTGATGATCAGAAAGTCTGTTTTGGCTATTTAAAATCGAATCTAAATCTAAATAATCGCCGTAAGTCATTCGATCTTTAAAATCAGTATGGATCCCCTTTTCATTCTCAAACGCCATGATGAAACGCTCCTTTTTTCTTTTATCTTAACATATGACAAATGTATAAAATGTAATTGTGATAAAATAAATAAAAGGATCTCATATTCATTTGTTGAATTTAGTTAAAACCAATTGGTAAACTAGGGAATGGATTTTAGATTAACGAAGGATGTGACAAATATGCGTGTTGTAAACAATATCGCAGAATTAATTGGTGATACGCCGTTAGTGAAACTAAACAAGCTAAACCCCGCTAACGGTGCTGACATTTATTTAAAATTAGAATTTTATAATCCAAGTGGTAGTGTAAAAGACCGCGCAGCTTACAATATGATGGTAGAAGCTGAAAGCACTGGACTTCTTAAAGAAGGTTCCACAATCATTGAGCCAACAAGCGGTAATACAGGCATTGGGCTTGCGATGAATGCAGCTGCTCGTGGATATAAAGCGATTCTCGTTATGCCTGATACGATGACGAAAGAAAGAATTAATCTATTACAAGCCTACGGTGCAAAAGTCGAGTTAACACCAGGCGATGAGAAAATGCCAGGTGCCATTCGTCGTGCTAAAGAATTAATGGATGAAATTCCGAACAGCTTCATGCCGATGCAGTTTGAAAATGAAGCTAACTCTGATGCCCACCGCCACACAACAGCAAAAGAAATTGTTGAAGCGATGGAGCAAATTGATAAGCCACTTTCAGCATTTGTTGCAACAGCTGGAACTGGTGGCACGATTACTGGAACAGGTGAAGAGCTTAAGAAAGTGTATGAGGATATGTCCGTTCACGTTGTTGAACCAGCTGGAAGTCCTGTTCTATCAGGTGGTAAACCAGGTAAACACAAACTAGTCGGAACAAGCCCTGGCTTTATCCCTGACATTTTAAATCAAGACATATATGATGAAATCTTCCGCATTGAAGACGATCAAGCCTACGATATCGCTCGTCGCCTCGCACGTGAAGAAGGCATTTTAGTCGGAACATCTGCAGGTGCATCATGCTATGCAGCTATTGAAGTCGCTAAGCGCAAACAACCAGGTGAAGTCGTTGTCGCAATCATACCAGACTCAGGTGAACGCTACTTATCTGGTGACTTGTTTGATTTTTAATTGTAGATTGTGTGAGCGCTGATAAGTTGGCTGCGAGCGCCGATAAAATTCGCTGAGCGCCGATAAGTCCACAGCGAACGCCAAATAAATAATACAAAGTTATTTAGCATTAATCCCCTAACAGCTTGCCATACTATTATGGCAAGCTGTTTTCAACTTTTTAGTGAAAATAGAAGTTTTTTATTAAAAAGTAATTGACTTGAGAATGATCATCAGTAAAAATAGAATGTGTGAGGTTGATAATCATTCTCAACTATTTATATAAACTACATAGAAAGGGAGTTTCAAACATGTTAAATAGAAAATATGTATTCATGATGATAGCTTTATGCATGACAGCTGTCGTCTTAGTCGCTTGTGGTGGCGGAGATGAAGAACCACAAAATGAGGAACAACCTGAAGGTACAACTGGTCAAGGTGATGAGGAAGCTGGTGAAGTAAACATTTACACGAGTCGTCACTATGATATAGATGATGAAATTTATGCTGATTTCACAGAAGAAACAGGCATTGAAGTTAATATCATTAACGGTGCTGCAGATGAATTAATCGAGCGTATGAACCGCGAAGGTGAAGCATCTGAAGCTGACTTATTCTACACAGCTGACGCTGGTCGTTTACACCGCGCTAAAGATCAAGGATTATTACAGTCAATTGAAAGTGACATTGTAAATGAAAATGTTCCAGAAAATATGCGCGATCGTGACAGCGAATGGGTTGGTTTAACTCAGCGTGCACGTATTATTGCATACCATAAAGATCGTGTTGACCCTGAAGAGTTATCAACTTACGAAGCATTAACAGAACCTGAATGGGAAGACCGCGTGTTAATCCGTTCATCAGAAAATGTTTATAACCAATCATTACTGGCTTCATTTATTGAATTACATGGACGTGAGGAAGCGAAAGACTGGGCACAAGAAATTCATGATAACTTAGCTCGTTCACCACAAGGTGGCGACCGTGACCAAGCACGTGCTGTTGTTGCAGGTGAAGGTGACGTAGCAATTATGAACACTTACTACTTAGGTGGTATGTTAAATTCACCTGATGAAGAAGAAGTGAACGTCGCAGAGCAATTAGGCATCTTCTTCCCTAATCAAGAAACAACAGGTACACACGTTAACGTCAGTGGTGTTGGATTAGCAGAAAACGCTCCAAACCCTGAAAATGCCGTTAAACTAATTGAATATTTAACGACTGAAGAAGTTCAAGAAACGTTTGCAGCTGCAAACTATGAGTATCCTGTAAACCCTAATGTTGAAGCGGCTTCAACGATCCAAGAGTGGGGCGAGTTTGAATCACAAGATATTAACCTTTCAATTTTAGGTGAAAATAGTGCAGAAGCAACGCGTATTTTCAATGAAGTAGGTTTCGAATAAATCACCACCCAAAACTGAATGTGACGAAAAACTAAAAATTAATACCGCTCCAGTATTTGGGGCGGTATTATGCCTTTTGTTTTAGTTTTATTTTTAGTATGATAGGAAAGGTTGCTTAGTTAGTAAAGGGCGTGTCTTTTTGAAATGGTTTAGATCTCTTAAAACAACGATGAATTTATGGACCGTATTAAGTGTAATATTCGTTTTGCTCGTGTTATTACCAAACCTTTCAATCATCGTACAGTTTTTCGCAGAACCAAATGAAAATTGGCTTCATATACGCGAATATATGTTACAAAATTATATACAAAACACGCTAATCCTTGTGTTTTTCGTAGGTATTTTGACCTTGTTTATCGGCACAAGTTTAGCTTGGATCATTTCGCTTATGATTTCCCGATGCGCCGATTTTTCCAATGGGGAATGATTCTACCTTTAGCTATTCCCCCATATATAGGTGCCTATACTTATCATGGCATACTAAATTATACTGGTGTTATTCAAACATCACTTAGAAACCAATTTGATGTTACCGTCAACCAGCAGTATTTCAACATTATGAACATGCCTGGTGCAATCTTTATTTTAACCATATTTTTATTTCCTTATGTATATACTATTACGAAGGCGTTTTTGGCACGTCAGTCTACAGCCTCGTGGAAAATGCTCGTATTTTAGGAAGTAGCTCATGGCGTATTTATTTCCGCGTTGTTCTTCCGATCTCACGAGCAGCGATTATCGCGGGAGTTAGTTTAGTTATTCTCGAAGTGCTCAATGACTACGGCGTTGTTAGTTACTATGGTATTCAGACGTTTACGACTGCTATTTTCCAAACTTGGTTTGGCATGGGTGACTTACAATCAGCAGTAAAACTTTCCGGTACATTAATGGTCATTGTTCTTGGTATACTAGTATTAGAAAGAATTGCTCGTGGCAGGCGTCAATTTAGTTTCACAACGACAAAAGTTAAGTTGTTGCAGCCTGTCAAACTTGAAGGCCCAAAAAAGTGGTATGCATTCAGCTTTTGTATGTTTATTTTTTCAATCGGTTTCATTATACCGGTGATCCAATTAGTTTATTGGGCAACAATGACTTATGAGCAGTTTTTCTCACAAGATTTTTGGCAGCTCATCTGGAACTCTGTAAGCGTTGCGTTTATCGCCTCAACAATCATTGTTATTATGGCTGTTGTCATTAGCAACTTCGCACGTTTGAACAGAGGCATGTTAGCCAAAACGTTTCCAAAAATTACGATTTTAGGATATTCTATACCTGGTGCTGTTATTGCAGTTGGTGTTGTAACATTGTTTACCGCTTTAGACCGTCAATTATTTGGTTTCTATGAGTGGCTTGGTTTGGAGCCGACATTACTCATAAGCACAAGCTTATTTATGTTAGTCTTTGCTTATGTCATTCGTTATTTGGCGGTCGGTTACAACTCGATTGAATCTGGCTTTGACCGGATTGGCACGAACTTTACCGAAGCATCACGTATGCTCGGCATGAGTGTTACGAAATCATTCTTTAAAGTCGATATGAAATTAATACGTGGCGCGATATTTGGTGGTTTTATTTTAGCTTTCATCGATATTATGAAAGAATTGCCATTAACGTTAATTTTACGTCCGTTTAACTTTGATACGTTAGCGACTAAGGCTTATCAATATGCAGTAGATGAAATGATTCAACAGGCAGCGATCCCTTCAATCTTTATTATTTTAGTAAGTGGTATTGCGATTTATGTGTTTCATCACGTCTTAGAAAAGGAGTAATGAGTTATGTTTGTTCACATTCGAAACTTAGCTTTTAAATACCCGAATTCAAAGGACAATACAATAAATGACTTTAACTTAACAATTGATCAAGGTGAAATTATTTCAATTCTTGGTGAATCAGGTAGTGGTAAAAGTACGATCTTGCGTTTAATTGCTGGCTTGGAAATGCCGACTAACGGAAACATTATGGTTGGTGACCATTGTATGTGCAGTAATTCGAGCTTTACACAACCCGAAAAGCGCGGAGTTGGCATGGTGTTTCAAGATTATGCTCTCTTCCCTCACATGACGGTTGAAGATAACATTAAGTTCGGTCTTCAAAAGTGGTCACGCAAAGATAAGAAAAACCGTGTCGGTGAAGTGCTTGAGCTTGTAAACTTAGAAGACTACCGTAAACGTTATCCGTTTGAATTAAGTGGTGGTCAACAACAACGTGTAGCCCTTGCGAGAGCTTTAGCACCAAAGCCTAAACTGTTACTGTTTGACGAACCGTTTAGTAACTTAGATGCTGACTTGCAAATCCGTATTCGTGAAGAGCTAAGACGTATTATTAAGTCAACTGGTGTTACATCGATTTTTGTAACCCACGACCAAGATGATTCACAAGCATTAGCTGATCGCATTGTCGTTTTACGTGAAGGTGAAGTTGCTCAAGTCGGCACTGCACAAGAAATTCTTGGCACAGACTGTAACTTTGCTGATCGTATGCCTGTTAAGCCTCGTGTCCTTTCTCGTGTCTAAAAGTTAATCATATATAATGTATGATATCCCAATTCCGTTGTGACAATAGGAATTGGGATTTTTGTCCAAAAAATAATTTTACAATTTTCAAAAATCATTGATATGACTAAGCTTTTCCTCCCCTCTCGCCCACCGCTTGTAAGCCATTAACTCGACAATAATAAAATTATTTGTTATATTTAGACTGCCGAAATAATCGTAATACGAAATATTAGAAAGAAGGGTACGATTTGGACCACGAACGACTCGCAAAACGTAACTTGGCAATCATGTGGTTTGCCAACTTTTTTATAGCTGGTAGCATGACGATGGTAATGCCATTTTTGTCACTTTATATTGAAACATTTGGAGACTTTTCAAAAGAATATGTGACAACATGGGCAGGCTGGACATTTGCTATTACATTTGTAACAGCTATTATTTTCTCACCTATTTGGGGACGGATTGGTGACCGTTTCGGGCGAAAACCGATCCTAGTCGCGATGGGATTTGGACTAGCCATCAGTGTTTTCACGATGGGTTATGTCAATTCCGTTATTCAACTTTTCATTTTAAGACTCCTGATGGGTATTTTCGCCGGCTTCATATCAACATCACAAGCACTCATATCTACACAGACACCTAAAAAAATATCAGGCCGTGTACTAGGAACTTTACAAACAGGTACTGTAACCGGAACATTAATGGGGCCACTATTAGGTGGTGTTTTAGCAGACTGGATCGGTTTTGCTGAAGCGTTTCAATATACAGCGGTTGCTCTCTTTATTGCAGCCATTCTCGTTTCCATTGGTGTTAAAGAAGTTAGGTTACCTGCAGAAAAAGATGATAAAGAATATTACTCTAAAAAAGAAGTGCTTCAACACATCGTACGTCATCCGATGTTATTAATGGTTCTGATCATCTCGATGTTCGTACAAATTGCTC
Organism: Alkalibacillus haloalkaliphilus C5; assembly: GCF_000269905.1. GTDB lineage: Bacteria > Bacillota > Bacilli > Bacillales > Alkalibacillaceae > Alkalibacillus > Alkalibacillus haloalkaliphilus_A. The sequence continues at coordinate 4,145 of NZ_AKIF01000021.1, read as the reverse complement.
ACTTCTCGATTCAACCGATCTTAGCTTTATATGTCGCCGAATTAAACGGACCAGCGAACTTAGCCTTAATATCTGGAATCGCCTTTTCCATCACTGGGTTAGGAACTTGCTGATGACTCGGCGTTGGGGAATTATTGCTGATAAAGTCGGCTATGACAAAATTTTAATACTGCTCGTTATTTTAGCAGCGATCGTCTACTTCCCTGGTGGTATGGTTACGGAAGTATGGCAACTCGTTATTTTACGTTTCTTACTTGGTGTTACATTAGGTGGGATTATTCCAATAAGGATGGCCTATATACGTCAAAATGCACCGATTGCTATTCAAGGTGAAGTTTTAGGTTACAATACAAGCTTAAGGTTTTTAGGTAACGTCATTGGTCCTGTCATGGGAGGTATTGTCGCCGGTTACTATGGCATTGGTTCTGTTTTCTATGTAACAAGTGCGCTTTTATTAGCCTCAGGAATCGCCTTACTTATTACTAAGTGGAAAGAATCAGAATCAACTAAAATAGACAAAAGTGTAATTAGTAAAGACCCTGCTAATACATCGAATTAATAGATTGGCAAATGACTAAAATAACGTTAAAATGCTTATGGAAGGAAATACGAAAGTGAGGTCTCACCTATGAAAAAGGTTTTTGTACTAGCTGGTTCAGATACAAGCGGAGGCGCTGGTATTCAAGCCGACTTAAAGACTTATCAAGAATTAGGCGTTTATGGAATGACGGCTTTAACGACGATCGTCGCTCAAAACCCTAACAACAGTTGGGCCCATGATGTTTACCCTATGGAAATTAACACGGTAAAAGCACAAGTTTCGACTATTCTTGATGGTGTCGGTGTCGATATTATGAAAACAGGTATGTTACCAACAACTGAAATTATTCAACTAGCCGCTGACACGATTGAAAAGTATAACTTAGATGCTGTTGTTGACCCTGTTTTAGCTTGTAAAGGTCAAGATGAACCTTTATATCCTGAAAATGCGAAAGCTTTACGCGAACTTCTCGTTCCTAAAGCCCTTATTACGACACCTAACTTATTTGAAGCAGGTCAACTAGCAGAAATGAATAACATCACAACAGTTGATGAAATGAAAGAAGCTGCTAAGCGTATTTACGACTTAGGTGCGAAACATGTCATCGTTAAAGGTGGCTCAGAAGTTGAAGGTAATAAGGCGATTGACGTTTTTTATAACGGCGGTGATATGATCACAATCGATAATAATGTCATCGACACACCATACAATCACGGTGCTGGCTGCACATTTGCATCAGCCGTTACAGCATCGATTGTAACAGGTAAAACACCTGAAGAGGCTGTACGATTTGCAAAGCAATTCATTACGAATGCGATCGAACAATCTTGGAAATTGAATGAATATGTTGGTCCGGTTAACCAATTTGCTAACCGTGATGCAACAACAATACAGCGATAAGCGTGTTTTAGGGCTTTTGTTTTCTCCAACCTCGTCCGTTTATAACCCTATTTTCCGCGAGGGAGGAAATATTCCCACACGAAGACTATATAATTGCAGCAGAGAAAGTCCATTTCATTGGGCTTTCTTTTTTATTCCCTCCTCCTTCTCTCCACAAATAGGCTCTCACTCTTTGCTTTTGAAACATATGCTATGGTATAATCTTTTTAATCCCTACTAAACAGGTAGGTTAAATAAACTATAAGAGGTGGACGACATGGGTCGTGAGTTTATGCATATATTTGATGAGTGGGCAGATTCGTATGATACGACTGTACAAGGTAGAGATGAGCAATATAAAGCCGTCTTCGAACATTACGACGACATTCTTGAAGAAGTCGCTAAAAGAACAAACGGTATAACAATAGAATTCGGCATTGGCACTGGCAACCTAACAGAAAAAGTTTTACAAAAAGGCGTTGAATTAGTGGCTGTAGAACCAAACAAACATATGCGTCTCGTTGCAGAAAAACGGTTCCCCTACCTTACCATTCACGATGGTGACTTTTTAAGTTTCCCAAAGCTAGGTGAGGTGAATACAATTATTAGCTCTTATGCTTTTCATCACTTAACAGACGACGAAAAAAAGCGAGCATTTGAGCTTTATTATTCACTATTAAGTGAGTCTGGCGAGATCATTTTCGCTGATACGATGTTTGTTAATGAGCAAGCGCATGAAGATATGATCAATACGGCAAAGGCGAAGCAGTTTTTCGATCTTGCTGAAGATTTAAATCGAGAATATTACACGACAGTAACTAACATGAAAATGATGCTCCACGAAGCAGGGTATCAAGTTCAGTTTGAAAAGCTTAATGATTTCGTTTGGTTAACGCATGCTAAAAAGAGCTAATTGCGTTATCATATAAATAGATAGAATTTTCAGTACTTTTGAGGAGGAGTTTTAATATGACGGAAAAAATGAACGTTGAAAGTTTTAATTTAGACCATACGAAAGTTAGAGCGCCATACGTACGCCTAGTTGGCATTACTGAAGGAAAAAACGGGGACAAAATTCATAAGTATGACATTCGCTTTAAACAACCGAACAAAGAGCATATGGAAATGGATGCCCTACACTCAATCGAACACTTAATGGCAGAGAAGAGCCGTAACCATTTAGATCATGTTATTGATATTGGACCAATGGGGTGCCAAACAGGATTTTATTTAGCAGTTTTAAACCATGATGACTACGATGAAATTTTAAATGCGTTAGAAAAAACGTTCCAAGATGTGTTAGAGGCTGATGAAGTGCCTGCCTGTAATGAGGTCCAGTGCGGTTGGGCTGCAAACCATAGTTTAGAAGGTGCTAAACAGCTTGCACAAGAGATTTTAGACCGTAAAGACGAATGGAAAGATGTGTTTGGAGAGGAAGCCTAATATGAATTACGTCAGTCGCGTGCAAGACTTAGTCGGGAACACGCCTTTAATTGAACTAACAAACGTTCACATTCCGAATCAATGCCGACTATTTGCGAAGTTAGAATTTATGAACCCTGGCGGAAGCGTGAAAGACCGTCTAGGGTTAGAGCTTTTAGATGATGCTTTGAACCGTGGGGTACTTAAGCCTGGCGGGACAATTATTGAACCTACTGCAGGAAACACTGGGATCGGCCTTGCATTAGCTGCGATTAATCAAGGGTTTAATGTCATTTTTGTCGTTCCGCAAAAGTTCAGTCTAGAGAAGCAAACGTTAATGCGAGCATTAGGTGCAACAGTTATTAATACACCAACTGAGTTAGGAATGAAAGGCGCGATTGAAAAGGCAGATGAGTTAGTTACTAAATCAGATGATGCTTTCTCCCCTGCTCAATTCGCCAATTCAGCGAATCCAAATACGTATTACAAAACGTTAGGTCCAGAACTTTACCGTGACCTTAATGGACGAATTGACGTGTTTGTAGCCGGTGCTGGCACTGGTGGTACTTTTCAAGGGACGGCAAAATATTTAAAAGAACAAAATGAATCAATTAAAACGGTAATCGTTGAACCAGAAGGATCCATTCTAAACGGTGGAGAGCCAGGACCTCATGCAACAGAAGGAATCGGCATGGAATTTATACCCGATTATATGGAAGAACGCCTTTTTGATGCTGTTCATACAATTACAGATGAAGTCGCCTTTAATCGGATGAAACAGATCGCTATTAAAGAAGGACTACTCGTGGCAAGCTCTTCTGGTGCTGCTTTTCAAGCAGCCATTCAAGAAGCTGAAGTGGCTGAAGAAGGAAGTCACATCGTTACAGTGTTTCCTGATAGTAGCGAACGATACTTAAGTCAAAATATTTATGAAGGATGGGAGTCATAATGCGTAAAAAAACACAGCTCATTCATGGTGGTATTTTCGGTGACAAAGAAACGGGTGCTGTTTCTACACCAATTTATCAAGTGAGCACCTATCAACAAGAAGCACCTGGTCAGCATTCTGGGTATGAATATTCACGTACAGGTAACCCAACACGTCATGCTTTAGAAGAACTCATTAAAGATATCGAAGGTGGAACACGTGGTTTTGCCTTTGGATCAGGAATGGCCGCGATTACGTCAACGATGATGCTCTTAAATAGTGGGGATCACGTTATTTTTACTGATGACGTTTACGGTGGTACTTACCGTGTCATGACAAACGTAATGAACCGATTAGGGATTGATTCAACTTTTG
>NZ_AKIF01000020.1 GCF_000269905.1 Alkalibacillus haloalkaliphilus C5 | reverse complement strand
AAGAAGCTTCTGCAGATGAAGGTGAAGAAAAAGGAAGAGACTTTTGGAAAAAGAAAGAAAGTCAATCTCTTCATGATTTCTTTAATAAAAAAGACGACAAAGTTGGTGAAGACACAACCTCTAACGTAGAAGAAGTTAATGTTTCAGCGATGCCAGAAGAAGCTGACGGTGACGCTGATGCTGATGACAATCATGACAATCATGATTATTATGATGAGTATGATGAAGACTCAGATACAGATACGTTGGCAGAAGTAGATGACGCTGAAGATAAAGTTGAACAGAAAGAATCAAAAGCGAAAAAAGGTCTTAGCTACTTATCTAAGTTTTTCAGAGCAGATGAAGATACAGGTACAGTTCAAATGCGTATGCGTTTTGTCCAAGAAGACGATACATTAGAATCTATTGCTAATTATTATCAAGTTTCAGTAAGTAAATTAGAACGTTTGAATGGGTTAGAAGCTGGTGACACGTTAAGTGCTGGTGATGTTATATATGTTCCAGGCAATGTTAAACAAACAAGTGAACATTAATTAAATCCATTCCAAATAAAAGGCAATAAAAATACCAACTAATGCACCTGATAAAAACACATCAAGTGTAGAAGGAAAAAGTAATGTTCGAATGAGCTGATAAATCATAATCGGTAAAATACACCTTTCAATTGTGAAAATGCACTGCCTTGCCCAAGGTGGTAAACGGTAACGATAATATTTACCCATAAAATTTCCTCCTCTCTAGCTACAATATGTACGTAATTAAAAGATGTGCTTTATATTTATTGACTTTTTCCAATGGTTTTGTATACAATAATAGCAAACTAAATGTTACGTAAATGCTAGTAAGAGAGGAGTACAGGTTTGATCCCGTACAGAGAAGGAAGCCTAGGCTGGAAGTTTCCTCGGGTTGAAAACTTGGAAGGTCGCTCTGAAATAAGCAGCTCCTTTGAACTAAAGTAGGAGGAGCCGGGAAGACCGTTATCCAATATGAGTGTATGAGTAGAGTATGTTAATACTCATAAACAAAGGTGGTACCGCGATTGAAGCCAAAGCTTTTCGTCCTTTATTGGGCGAAGAGCTTTTTTATTTTCAATGGTGATTAAATGATTAATAAGGAGGAACATTTTATGGGTGAACACAACGAAACGTCCATGGCACCGAAATACAGCCCAAATGAAGTAGAGAAAGGCCGATACCAGTTTTGGGTAGAAGGAAAATATTTTGAAGCAAAAAACGATGAGACGAAAGAGCCGTTTACGATTGTTATTCCACCACCGAACGTTACAGGTCGTTTGCACTTAGGTCATGCGTGGGATACGACATTACAAGATATTATTTCCCGTTATAAACGCATGCAGGGCTATGATGTCCTTTGGTTACCTGGAATGGACCACGCAGGTATTGCAACACAGGCTAAAGTAGAAGCAAAATTAAAAGAAGATGGACAAAATCGTCATGACTTAGGACGAGAGAAGTTTTTAGAAAAGTCTTGGGACTGGAAAGAAGAATATGCTTCTTTCATTCGTGCTCAGTGGGAAAAACTCGGTTTAGGAGTTGATTACTCAAGAGAACGTTTTACTTTAGATGATGGATTGTCTCAAGCAGTTCGTGAAGTGTTCGTGTCACTTTATGAACAAGGACTCATTTATCGTGGTGAGTATATTATTAATTGGGATCCAAGTACGCAAACAGCCTTATCAGATATTGAAGTAATATATAAAGAAGTTCAAGGTGCTTTTTATCACATGAGGTATCCATTGAAAGATGGTTCAGGGCATATCGAAGTTGCAACCACTCGTCCTGAAACGATGCTTGGTGATACAGCAGTAGCTGTCCATCCAGAAGATGAACGTTATCAAGATTTAATTGGCAAGACAGTTGTGTTACCAATTGTAGGCCGTGAGATTCAAATAGTTGCAGACGATTACGTTGACATGGAATTTGGTTCTGGTGCTGTAAAAATCACACCGGCCCATGATCCAAATGACTTTGAAATTGGCGAACGTCATAACTTAGAACGCGTTCTAGTAATGAATGAAGACGGCACTATGAATGGTAACGCAGGCAAGTATAAAGATATGGATCGCTTTGATTGTCGTAAGCAAATTGTTAGCGACCTTCAAGAAGAAGGTGTGTTATTTAATATTGAAGAGCACACTCACCAAGTCGGACACTCAGAACGTAGTGATGCTGTTGTAGAACCTTACCTTTCAACACAATGGTTCGTTAAGATGGAACCATTAGCAGATCAAGCTGTTGAAATGCAGTCAACTGATGATCAAGTAAACTTTGTTCCCAATCGATTTGAAAAGACTTACTTACACTGGATGGAAAATATTCGCGACTGGTGTATTTCTCGTCAGTTATGGTGGGGGCACAGAATTCCTGCTTGGTATCATAAGGAAACAGGTGAAGTGTATGTAGGACGTGAAGCTCCAGAAGATGTAGAAAATTGGGAGCAAGATGAAGATGTATTAGATACTTGGTTCTCATCAGCATTGTGGCCTTTTTCTACAATGGGGTGGCCTGATGAAGAAAGCTATGACTTAAACCGTTACTTTCCGACAGATGTATTAGTAACAGGTTACGATATTATTTTCTTCTGGATATCTCGAATGATCTTCCAAACGAAACATTTCATGGATCGTCGTCCGTTTAAGGATGTATTGATTCACGGTCTTGTAAGAGATGCTGAAGGTCGTAAAATGAGTAAGTCATTAGGTAATGGCGTTGATCCAATGGATGTAATTGATAAGTATGGTGCCGACTCATTACGTTATTTCTTATCAACTGGCTCGTCACCAGGTCAAGATTTACGTTTCCATTGGGAAAAAGTTGAAGCGACATGGAACTTCAATAATAAGATCTGGAATGCATCGCGTTTCGTTATTATGAACTTAGATGATTTTAAATATGAAGATATCGATTTATCAGGTGAAAAATCAGTTGCTGATGAGTGGATTTTAACTAGGTTAAATGAAACAATCGAAAATGTAACGAGAAATATTGATCGTTATGATTTCGGTGAAGCGGGTCGATACTTGTATAACTTTATTTGGGATGAGTTCTGCGATTGGTATATTGAAATGGCTAAGTTGCTCTTTACGGTGATGATGAAACGGCTAAGAAAACGACGAAATCGGTGTTAGTTGTAACATTAGATAATATCCTTAGAATGCTTCACCCGTTTATGCCGTTTATTACCGAGGAAATTTGGCAGCACATTCCTCATGAAGGTGAATCAATTACCGTTCAAAGTTGGCCTAAGGTCAATGAGGAATATAACAATCAACAATCTCGTAAAGAAATGGAACGACTTGTGTCCATTATCCGTTCTGTAAGAAACGTTCGAGCAGAAGTTGATACACCAATGTCTAAAGAAATTAAAATTATGATTAAAGCAAATGATGATGAAATTGTTTCAGAACTAAATAAAAATGAATTATATTTAAATCGTTTCTGTAACCCTGAACAATTGATCATTAATACTAATATTGATGTACCTGAACAGTCTAAAAGTGCAGTTGTGACTGGTGCAGAAATTTTCTTCCCATTAGAAGGATTAATTGACATTGATGACGAAATAAATAGACTAAAGCAAGAATTACAAAAATGGAATAGTGAAGTTGAGCGCGTTCAAAAGAAACTAGCTAATGAAAACTTTGTTAGTAAGGCACCAGAGGCTGTAGTACAAGAGGAGCGCGACAAAGAAAAAGATTACGTAGAGAAACAGAAATTAGTTGAAGTGAGAATTGCTGAATTAGAGAAAGTCAAATAAATTATTGTAAATTTGAGTTGCTCCATTACATGTGTGGAGCAACTTGTGTTTTATCAATTACAAATATGATGAACTATGGGTGAAGCTAATGAACGAACAAGAAGCTATTAATTGGATTCATAAACAACTTAAGTTCGGGATTAAACCCGGATTAGCTAGAGTCGAGATGTTGTTGCAAAGGCTTGGTGATCCTCACAAACAACTTAAAACAATTCATGTTGCGGGTACAAATGGAAAGGGCTCTACTACAACTTTTTTGAGAGAAATATTACAACAGCATGGTTTTAAAGTAGGAGCATTCACTTCTCCTTACATAGAAATTTTTAATGAAAGAATTAGTATTAATGGAGAACCAATTCCAGCTCAGGATCTCGTAAAGTTAGTTAAACAGGTTCGTCCAATTTGTGAAGAACTGGCAGGGACTCAAGATGGTGCACCGACTGAGTTTGAAGTTATTACTGTAATGGCTTTTATGTACTTTGTTGAACAATCTGTTGATTATGCGATTATTGAAGTTGGTTTAGGTGGAAGGTTGGATTCTACTAACGTCATTACACCTGTTGTTAGTGTTATTACAACAATCGGTTATGATCACATTCATATTTTGGGTGACACTGTTGAAGAGATTACATACGAAAAAGCCGGAATTATTAAACCTTCAACACCTGTAATTTCTGGCGTTAAACAAGTTGAAGCGCAGAACATTATTGAAAAACGATCAAAAGATTATCAGACTTCGGTATTGCAACTAGGAAAGGACTTTAAAAAGAATATTGTAAATACTAATGGTGATGAGGAGTGTTTCACTTTTGAATGTGAAGATGTAAAATTTGATGATATTAAAATGTCTATGAAAGGATATCATCAAATTGATAACGCATCCTTGGCGATTCAAAGTTACTTGACGATAGCAAATATTGAAGGATTTCCTGTACAAACAGAAGCTGTTTATAAAGGTATTTATAATGCATATTGGCCAGGTCGATTTGAAATGATTCAGAAAGCCCCTGATGTCATCTTAGATGGTGCTCACAATGTTGAAGCAATAAAGACTTTAGTCACAACAGTAAATAGTAGGTATGAGCGTGCGAAGGTAACAGTTTTATGTTCTTTCATACAAAATAAACCAATTAATGAAATGTTGTCAATTTTATCAAAAGATTATAATAATATAGCGCTTACAACGTTTGACTTTTTTAATAATTATGGGTATTATGAACTAAAAGAAAAGTATGAAAATGGTAATGTTAAAGTAGAAGAAGACTGGAAAAAAGCGTACAACTCAACGTTAGAGGCTTTAGAGGCAGATGAAGTGTTAGTCGTTACAGGTTCTTTATATTTTATATCAGAAGTTAAAAAAGCTTTAAAGGAAAATAACTAAGATTGGGAGAATGATTTCCTTAAAAAGGGGCCTTTATATGTCAAGATCTAAAAATGTTGCCGTTTGGCTTATATGGTTAGCTGTTTTTCCTACCACATTGGCTTACTTATACATAGCAATTGAACCGAACTTTTCGGGGTATTGGTTGGATCTCTTAGCCTTTGCGATTGTCGTTTGTGCTGTAGCCGCTTTTCCAATTCAAGTGGGATCTATTACGATTTTCTTTATAAACGGTGTAAGCTTTGCTGTTTTTTTATATTTCGGTTTATTTGCTGAAATTATAATAACTCAACTTGCCTTAGTAGCTCTATTTATAAAAATTAGACTTAAAAAATCAGAGTTTCATAGAATAGCAACAAACTCAACAATGCTTCTTTTAACCTCGATTTTTGCGGCGGTAGTATATTATGCGTTAGGTGGAAATCACGGCGTTCTGTCATTAAGTACACTTGATGAAATTATTCCACTAGTAGGTTATGTTGTAGGTTCGATTGTCGTCAATCAATTTCTTTTAACGATCATTGATGTTTATGTTAAAGGTAATAAATTTACTGCAGTTCCCAAATCTTTATTTATCGATAGTTTAACAACAGCTATGATCACCCCAATTGGAATCATACTTTATATTTTATATTTAGAAATCGGTATACCAGGTATTCTAATTGTTAGTTTCCCGGCCATATTACTTTCAGTTGTTATTTCAACGTACCATAAAGGTAGACGAGTAAACACTTACTTGCATGAGACGAGTGAGATTGGTCATGAATTGTCGAAGAAGCTAAATGTGAAAGACGTATTAGACACATTTATAGCACGAGTTCAGAAATTAATTCCGATGTCCTATATATATGTTTATGATATCACCAATTCAACACAATCGATGCACCTAATTCGGTATGTAGATAGTGAAGGTAAAGAGAAAGCTGACGAGATGTCTTTAAGTTATGGTGAAGGATTTGCTGGTCAAATTTATAAAAAACAAAAAGCTTCGATCATTCTAAAACGTAATCAGTTAAAGAGCATACCTGGTATTGAACTTCCAGAGCAAGTTCACAGTGTAATCGGAGTTCCTATCTTAAGAAATAACAATGTCGTTGGAGTTCTTATTATTGCATCTAAGCAAGTAAGAGCATATGAAAAGTATCACTTAATGTTACTCGAAATACTTGGTAACTTTCTTTCGGTTGCAATTGAAAATGCGAGACATTATCAGTCAGAGAAAAACAAAAGTCAACGCGATCGATTAACAGGCTTATATAACTATCGATATTTTACTGAGCATCTAGAAGAATATGCATTAGATTTGATGGAGAAAGGTTTAGAAGAAAAACTATCTGTCATTTTATTTGATTTAGACTCCTTTAAGAAGCTGAATGATACATATGGTCATGAAGCCGGAAATGAAGTATTAGTTGAATTAGCTAGAAGGTTAGAAGAGTATGTAGGCGACCGCGGTATTGTAGCTCGCTATGGTGGAGAAGAGTTTACAGTATTAATTAAAGATATTGAGCATGAAGAAGCGATCAAATTAGCTGAAGATATACGTTTTATGATTGCAAAAGACCCTTTTGTCGTATATGACCATATGATTGAAGGGGAAGATTCAGTAAAAGTATATGTAACAGCAAGTATCGGGGTTGCGACTTATCCTGACCATTGTGAATCACCAGAGGAACTCATTAGACAGGCAGACCGTTCTATGTATGTTGGGGCTAAACGCAGTGGTAAAAACCGTGTTGCATCAGCAGCTGTTGCGATGTGACCCGTAGAATGTGATTCATAACTTTAAAATTGAACACGCTATTAAAAAATGACTCTCTAATTTGATTAGAGAGTCATTTTTTGTCTGAAATTGAACAAACTATATGACAGAATTTTATCTTTTTTTTAGTTGAAATATGATAGGATTTCAAGCAATAAGGATGAAGGTGGTTAAAATATGGACGAGCGTAAAAAGGTAAGGGTGACAATTAATCAGGATTCTAAAGACCATCGTTCACATGACTTAGAGAAAGTTTTGACACCGAAGAGTAGAGGTATACATAATTTCTCTGGTAAAAAGAAGTTTTCAGTTACCATTTTAAGAGCAGTTATATTAGCTGTTGCTTTAGGAACATTATTCGGTTTCGCAATGATGTATTTCTTTGATTTATCAACTGATCAAACGCCTGTTGGCACTCCTGTTGAGACAATTGGGACTCAAGATGATGATGATGAAAGCCAGAGTGAAGGTGCGAGTGACCAAGGTGATTCGACAGTGTTTCAAACAGACTTATCTACGCATGAAGTATTCCAGCTAGGTGTTTTTTCTTCGGAGCAAAATGCTAGGGAGTTGCAGTTGCACTTAGACTTTGTTCCTTCTGTTGTAACTGAAGAAAATGGTCAATATTTACTGTTAACGAGTTTATTAAAGGACTCCTCTGTAGAAGAAGAAGTTATGAATTACTTTGAATCGAATGGTCTTGAAAGAAATGAAGATTATATAAGTAAAACTTGGACATTCTCAAGTGATGAAGTAGAAGTTCCTGATGAAGTGCATGATTGGCTTAATCAAGGCGTAGAGCTCATTCACGAAACTGAACTGACTGGTGAGTGGAGAGATCGTGTTGAAGAATGGTTATCGCAACTACCTAGCCATTATAGTGATCACAACTACTTAGACGAAGCCATTAATATAATAACGGATCAAGCAAGTAATGAAAGTGAACAACTGTTACAAAACCAAACGTTACTTTTAGCAATTTATTTATTTTATGATGCAATTTAGATTAAATTATAAAAAACGATGAGTTTTGTTCGTTTAAAACAAAACAGAGAAGTTATTTCAAGTTTAAGAAAGGGAAAATGACCTTTTCCCTTTTTGTTTTATTATAGGGACTTTTTTAAAATATACATGTCTACGTTATATGAGAGGAGCATGTATATTGAGTAACAACATTTTAATTAGAGATGTACCTGAAAGCGATCGACCTAGAGAAAGGTTAATTGAAGTAGGGCCACAAGCGTTATCTAATCAAGAATTAATAGCTATTTTAATTGGTAGTGGTTCTAAAGGGCAATCAGCATTATCGCTTGCAACACGTTTATTAAAACATTTCGAAGGGCTATTACTGCTGAGGGATGCTTCGATTAATGAGCTTACGAGTATAAATGGTATAGGTGTTGCTAAAGCGGTTCAACTGATGGCAGCATTAGAAATAGGTAAGCGAATCCATACTTATAAGACAAGTGATCAATATGTTATTAAAAGTCCAGAAGATGGTGCTAACTTTTTAATGGAAGATTTGCGTGGCTTAAAACAAGAACACTTTGTGGCATTATACCTCAACACTAAAAACCAAATTATTCATAGGCGAACAATTTTTATTGGTAGTCTTAATTCATCCATTGTCCATCCTCGTGAAGTGTTCAAAGAAGCCATTAAACATTCGGCTGCTTCAGTAATATGTGCGCATAACCATCCGTCAGGTGACCCTTCCCCATCAAATGAAGATGTCCATGTAACGAGGAGATTGTATGAATCAGGTAAAGTAGTAGGGATTGAACTTTTGGACCATTTGGTTATAGGAGATCATAAATATATTTCAATGAAAGAAAAAGGGTACTTATAGTTTAGTTTTCTTAATACTTTGGTCAAAAAATAGTTAAAAAATCACATATATTTGAGGCGTGTTAACCTATCTATTTTAAGTAATTTTTCGTATAATATATATAATAAAGTGTTTATAAGCACCACTAATTTAAGAGTTTTAAATAATTGTGGTGCTTATTCATGTTTTAATCATTAAAAGCGTATTTTATAGTATCAATCTTATTTTTTCAGAGGGGCGATCTAGATTGGGAACATCATTTATGAACCGAGATTTCGGTATAGATTTAGGTACAGCTAATACGCTTGTTTATGTAAAGAATAAGGGCATTGTGTTAAATGAACCAACAGTAGTAGCCGTAAATAAGCATACGAATGAAATATCTGCAGTGGGTAACGAAGCGAAGAAAATGGTAGGAAGAACTCCTGAAAACATTTCAGTAATTCGTCCGATGAAAGACGGTGTGATAGCAGATTTTGATACGACGGCTGCTATGATGAACTACTACGTAAGTAAAGTTCATAAAGCGAAGTCAATCTTTTCAGCTAAGCCAAATGTTATTGTGTGCGTTCCTTCAGGGATCACAATGGTAGAGGAAAGAGCTGTGCTAGATGCTACTAAACAAGCTGGCGCTAAAGAGGTGTATCCAATTTCAGAACCATTTGCAGCAGCTATAGGTGCTGACTTACCTGTTTGGGAACCAACTGGTAATATGGTAGTTGACATTGGGGGAGGCACGACAGAAGTTGCTATTATTTCTTTAGGTGGTACTGTTACTAGCAAATCGATTCGTATGGCAGGAGATAGAATGGATCATCAAATTATTACGTATATCCGTAAAAAACATGGTCTGTTAATTGGAGAAACAACAGCAGAACAGTTAAAATTTGAGTTAGGTGCTGCACGTAATGACGATCAACGTGGTAAAATGGACATTAGAGGTCGTGACCTAGTCACAGGTCTTCCTCAAACTGTTACAATTCAAAGTGAAGAAATAGTTGAAGCTATAAGTGAAACAGTAGAGGCAATTATCGAAGCAATCAAAAACACACTTGAGAGCTCACCACCAGAATTATCCTCAGATATTATAAATACGGGTATTGTCTTAACAGGTGGAGGAGCGTTATTGAAATATTTAAACGAAGAAGTAAGTTATGCTACTGATATGCCAGTTTTTGTTGCAGAAAATCCTCTAGAGTGTGTGGCGATTGGTACTGGTAAAGCGCTAGATCAACTTGAACACTTTAAAAATGCACCAAATGTTGCAGATAGAAATACGCTAAATTAAGAGAAGGTGTAACGTTTATGCCATCGTTTTTAAGAAAGAGAAAATTAATTGTATTTTTAGTAGGGATTATACTAGTTGTCAGTTTAATTGGGTATTCACTAAGGTCCGATAGTGGTGAGAGTTTGCCAGCGCAATTTGCGATTGATACGGTAGGATTCTTCCAAAATATATTACACACACCACTTAATTATTTTGTTGAAATATTTGATTCTGTTGGCGAAATTAAAAATGTTTATGAACAAAATAAAGTGTTAAAAGAAGAATTACAAGATTATAAAACGTTAGCTTATCAAGTCAGTGAGTTGGAAACTGAAAACGAAGAATTAAGGGCAATGGCTGAAGTTGAGTCTACACTTACAGATTATGAAACCCTTAATGCAGCAGTTGTTGCTAGAAGTCCGGAAAGATGGTTTCAACAAGTGACCATTAACCGTGGTAAACAACATGGTGTAGAAGCTAATATGGCTGTAAGAACAGCAGAGGGGATGGTTGGTAAAGTAATCAATGCTTCACAACTAACTTCTACTGTTCAGCTATTAAGTGGCTTTGGGACAGAACATCAAGTATCTGCGATTGTTGACGGTGATGACTCAATCTTCGGGTTAGTTGAAGGGTATGATAGTGATACAGAGAAGCTAGTTTTCCGTGAGCTTACAGGAGAAGACGAACTTGAAGAGGGACAAGCTGTTGTAACTTCTGGTTTAGGAGGCGTTTTCCCTAGAGGAATTCTTATAGGTGAGGTTAGCTCGATTGAATTAGATTCATATGGTTTAACTAAAGTTGCGTATGTAGAGCCAGCGGCGAATTTACAAGATATTAGCCAAGTTATGGTCGTTGATCGCGACTTGCACTCGACTGTTATTGATGAAGAAGAGGAGGAAGAGTAATGAAAGTCTTCCTTCTGCCTTTATTTATGTTTATCTTCTTTGTAACACAAAGTGTTGCCGCTGAGTTAATACCACAGTCCTTTTGGCTTGGAAGCTTATATTATATTCCGCATTGGACATTGATTTTTGCTATTTTAATTGTAACGTTTTATGACCGAGAGCATAGTTATGTTGGTCTATTAAATGGACTAGCGTTTGCAATCCTTACAGACTTAGTTTATACAAACCTTTTAGGCGTGTACTTTTTAGCCTATGGTTTGGCACTATATATGGTACATGTGTTAAAGCGTTATCTTCATAAGAACCTTTTGGTCGTTTTGTTATTTTCTGTTTTAGGATTAGCAGCAGCAGAAGTCTTAATCTATAGTTTATACTTCATTATCGGACAAGTAGATTTAAGCTTTAATGCTTATTTATTCAATCGTTTAATTCCTACGTTATTAGTAAATATATTATTTTTGTTAATAATATACCCTATTTTTATCAAAAAACTAGTAAAATGGAAGTATGAATTAGAGAAATAAAAGTAGTAATGGGGTGTCCCAAGATGACAGAAACTAATCTCTATCTTACAATGAAAGGTACAAATGAAGGAATTATCGTATATTTAGATGATCAATGCTCATTTATAACTTTATTAAATGAACTAGGGAGTCAAGTGAAATCAGATACAATTGAAAATACGACAGAAGTAATTATAAATTGTCAGAACAGGTACTTACAAGATTGGCAACGAGAAGAGATTAGGCAAGTGGTTGAAGAGCAGAGCTCATTAAAAGTAAAGTCAATTGAGTCAAATGTATTGTCACACGAAGAAGCATTAACATGGTTTGACCAATCGACAATCAAGCCGTTTGTTAAAACTGTCAGATCTGGACAAGTGTTACATGTTGAAGGTGATGCTTTAATATTAGGTGATATTAATCCAGGCGCAACAGTGAATGCAACAGGTAATATATTTGTACTGGGGCAGTTGAAAGGTATTGCTCATGCTGGTTATGCTGAGGGAACAGAGCATGTAGTTGTGGCTTCTTATATGAACCCAAACCAAATAAGAATTGCTAATAAAATTAGCAGGGCGCCTGATTATGAGATGCAAGGCTCAAGTCGAGAGTTTGCATATATTAATCAAGAAACTGGGCAGATCGAGCTTGAACAAATACATAACCTTCAAAAAATCCGACCCAACTTAACGGATATAGTAGAAAGGGGATTATAAAATGGGGGAAGCAATAGTAATTACTTCTGGTAAAGGTGGAGTAGGAAAGACAACGACAACAGCCAATATTGGCACAGCGTTAGCTTTACAAGATAAGAAGGTATGCTTGATTGATACAGATATTGGTCTACGTAATTTGGATGTTATTTTAGGTTTAGAGAATAGAATTATCTTTGATATTATTGATGTCATTGAAGGGCGTTGTAAACTTCAAGCTGCATTAGTGAAAGATAAACGATTTGATTGTTTGCATCTATTACCAGCAGCGCAATCTAGTGATAAAAATGAAGTGACGCCTGAAGGTATTAAAGAGTTAGTTGATGAACTAAAGCCGGACTATGACTACATATTAATTGACTGTCCTGCCGGTATCGAACAAGGGTATAAAAATGCTGTAGCTGGTGCAGATAAAGCAATTGTCGTAACAACCCCTGAAAAGTCTAGCGTTAGAGATGCTGACCGAATTATTGGGTTGTTGGAGCAAGAAGATCTAGAGCCACCACACCTTGTTATTAATAGAATTAGAAAGCACATGATGGATAGTGGTGATATGTTAGACGTCGATGATATCGTGTCGACGCTGTCAGTTGAATTATTAGGTGTCATTATGGATGATGAGGATGTCATTAGAGCATCACACCATGGTAACCCAGTCGCTTTTCAACCAGATACGAAAGCTTCGATTTGTTATCGCAATATCTCTAGACGTATTTTAGGAGAGTCAGTACCATTAATGTCTTTTGATGAAGACAAAGGAATCATGGTCAAAGTAAAAAAACTACTAGGTATGAAATAAGTTTAAACGTGTGGTTACTAAACCACACGTTTTTCATTTTATATAAAAATTTTGTTTATCTATTAACTTAATCATATTTTCACTTATTCCGAATAGGCTAGTACAAATGAGAAAAGGAATGGTGAAATATGAGTAGAAAACTAAATGAAATTAGACATAGTATATCGAAAAGAAAAAAGACGCAACGTTCGAAACTAGACAAAGATGCTCCGTATTTACCTTCTCGTGAAGAAAGCCATGGATATATGCCTTTGTCTGAATATGATTCACAAGGATTCCCGAAGGTTAAAGCTTCTCTTATGTCCAAGCTATTGTTATCCGCCTTTATATTCTTTATAACTTTCTTTATTTACTATTCACCTGCTCCTTGGATGAATCAAGCACAAAACCAAGTTCATGGTTGGTTGACAGAGGACATGCCTTTTGCAACGGTACAAGCCTGGTATGATTCCCATTTTTCTTCTTTGTTTGTATCAACATCATTGGATCAACCAGCAAGTCAGCAGGATCAAATGGTTGACACAGTACCAGTGAGTGGACTGCATGTTGATAGGGTGACGGAAGCCTCTGAGGGTGTATATATAGAAGTTCATGAAGAAAAGGGTGTTTACCCTGTTGAACGTGGAACTGTCTTATTTGCTGGCAATATGCCTGATACAGGGCGAACGATCATTGTTCAACATGAAAGTGGAGAAAAAACAGTGTACGGTAACTTAGCTGAAATAGATGTTTTTCATTATCAATTCGTCGATCCAACTAAAAAGATGGCAACTGTTAAACCTGATGAACTAGTAGGGTATTCAAATTTATATTTTGCTGTACAAGATGGAGAAGATTATATTGACCCATTACAAGTCATTTTAGGAGATTAAGATGGCAGTTGTTCAAAAAATACAACTTCACCCTCTATTTATGATTTTATGTGTCGTCGCATACTTTTTTGGTCTATTTGTGGAATTGTTTTGTTTAACTTTAATTGTGTTTATTCATGAAATGGGTCATTATATAGCAGCTAAATATTTTAGATGGAATGTATCTAAAATCGTTATATGGCCATTTGGTGGTGTGATGGAAACAGAAGATTACTATAATAGGCCAAGTAAAGAGGAATTGATCGTAACTATAGCTGGTCCAATTCAACATGTGTGGTTGTATGGTGCAATTTTTATACTGAGCTATTTTGGGGTGCAGGATAGTTTTCTGTTTTTATTACTGGCTATGAATACAGCTATACTCCTTTTTAATTTATTACCAATTCTTCCGTTAGATGGCGGAAGAGTTATTTTTATTGGCCTAAATCAGTTGCTCTCATTTCATAAATCTATTGCTACAATGACGTTAATTTCAATTATTTTAATTGGTTTTTTAAATGGTATACTATTGTTTATAGGTTGGTATAATATCCAAATAGCATGGATTTCTATTTTTTTATTGTTAGATAATTGGTTTACATGGAGAGAGAAACATATTTTCTTGTTAAAACATCTCTTATCGAGGTATTTTGTTCAAAATGTAGACCGTTCAGACATCCATTTACTTCAAGTCCCTAGTGGAACACCTGTTACCGAATTAGTAAAGTTGTTTAAAAAAGGTTGTTATCACTATATCCATATAGGACAAGATGTCGTCTTAAGCGAGGATGAATGTTTGAAAATATTGTTTACTGACCGCAATCGCACAATATCTAATGATAAGCTAAAGGCAGAGGTAGTCTAAATTGAGGAAAATATATTTACAAACGAAAACAGCCCATCAAATGATTTACGATTTCGAGGATGGTCATCTAAATAATATAAAATACCAAAATGCAGAGCACCTTCAAGTTGGTGATATTGTTTCAGGAGTAGTGCATCAAGTTGATCAAAGGTTAAAAGCAGCATTTGTTGATATAGGCCAAAGTGATTTGGCCTATTTGGCATTTGATCAAGTTTATAATGGTCAAGTACATAAAGGGGAACGCCTAATTTTACAAGTTGAGCGTTTGGCAACGAAAACAAAAAAAGCTTCTGTTAGTAGTATAATCCAGTTAAAAAGCGATGCTTTAGTATATTTACCGTTAGAGAACTCTATTAACATATCTAATAAGTTAAATACCGATGAGCAAGTACAACTTAAGGAGAAGTTGGATCAAATTGTTGATCATGGTGGTGTCGTTGCTAGAACGGTTGCAGGACAATTTAATTTTAGTGAATTAAAAGAGCAATATAGTCATTTGAAATCTAAGTGGGACACCGTCAGTCGTCATTACCAATCTAAAGGGGTTATATTAAAAGAACAAAATTTATTTAACCAGTTTTTAAATGGTGTTTCACATAGCGGTGTTGATAAAGTGATTGTTGATGACTTAGACAAGGTGCAAGCATTTAAACAATCCTTTGATCACCTTAGGCATTTAATACAGTATGATCGTCAGTTTTATTCAAATAAACCGATCTCCATTACGGAACTGTATGAACAGTTATCAAACCGTCATGTTAAACTTAAAAACGGCGCAGCCATCACAATTGATCAAACAGAAGCATTAACAGCTATTGATGTTGACTTTGGCTCATTTAAAGACGAAGCGAGTAAACATCCTCCATATTTGGAAATAAACGTAGAAGCAGCTAAAGAAAGTGCAAAACAAATTCGTAATCGCAATATTTCAGGGGCAATTGTTATTGATTTTCTTAATATGAAAACAAAACGTGAACAACAGATGGTCATGAATGTATTCCGTGAAGAAGCGGAGAACGATGATGTGAAAGTACATGTCGTTGGCTTTACTAGACTTGGGATGTTAGAAATTACGAGAAAGCGTGTGAATGAAAATGTGTACCAATTTTTAGGTGTTGATGAACGTTCATTAGCAAAGTATGATGCATTTTCATATAAAGAACTTGAAGAGAATTTGTTAGTTTATGAAGCTAACCCTGATGTCGATTGTGTTTTAGTAGAGGTAGAACCTCATCAAATAGTCAATTGGAAGGCAATGATTGAAAAGATCGCTTATCGTCACCGGTTCCATTTTGAATGCTATATTGGTCAAAATAATTCTTTACACGCACCTTATAAATTGTATAAAATAGGTGACGTTAATTGGTTATTATCTCGCCAAGAGGAAGGTCAATTAAATATTGACAAAGTTTTTTAATACGTGATAATATCTATATGTTATGTTTTTAAATGTAGCACCCGTGCTACAACCGCTCAGAGAAGGTTTTTAAACTCTTTAGAGTACCTTTAATGGCGAGTCTGAGTAATTAGAGGAGGTGCAAGTATGTACGCAATTATCGAAACAGGTGGTAAGCAAGTAAAAGTAGAAGAAGGTCAATCTGTATTCATCGAAAAGCTTGATAGTGAAGCTGGTGAAGAGGTGACTTTTGACAAGGTACTTTTCGTAGGTGGAGACGCTACAAAAGCTGGTACTCCATACGTTGACGGTGCGACTGTAACTGGTAAAGTTGAAAAGCAAGGTAAAGGTCGTAAGATTACGGTTTTCAAATATAAGCCAAAGAAAAACTACAAGCGTAAGCAAGGTCATCGTCAGCCATACACGAAAGTTACAATTGACAAAATTAACGCGTAAGGATTTTGGACATGATTGAAGTAATTGAGCAACGTAACTCAAATGGAACGATTAAAGGTTTTCAAATGTCAGGCCATGCTAATAGTGGGCCTCATGGTCAAGATTTAGTGTGTGCTGCAGCATCTGCTGTTTCATTTGGTACTGTGAATGCTATTATTTCAATGTGTGAATGTGAACCTTACATTGAACAAAGTGAAGATGGCGGCTTTCTAAAAGTGAGTTTACCTGAACAATTGTCAGGAGAACGCTTGAATAAAGCGCAAACACTCTTAGAAGGTATGTTTGTCTCGCTTGAAACAATCGAAAGAGACTATGGACAATATATAAACATCTCAAAACCTTAAGGAGGTGCATGTCAATGTTACGCTTAGACTTACAGTTCTTCGCACAGAAAAAAGGTGTTGGTAGTACGAAAAACGGTCGTGACTCAGAGTCCAAACGTTTAGGAGCTAAACGTGCTGACGGCCAACTCGTATCTGGCGGTTCAATCCTTTATCGTCAACGTGGTACAAAAGTTTACCCTGGTCACAACGTAGGGATCGGTGGAGACGATACATTATTCTCAAAAGTTGACGGTGTTGTTCGTTTTGAACGCTACGGACGCAATCGTAAAAAAGTAAGTGTTTACCCAGAAACACAAGAAGCATAATGAGTTAAAAAGCCGGCTCTAAAGTTAGAGTCGGCTTTTTTGACTTTTTACCAAGCTAATACTTGTGTGGTTCTATAACTTCATCTAGAAATGCGATTTAAAATCATGAAATAAGTTATGGTATGATATAAATAAAATCATAATGAAGGTGATGAGGTTGAATACGAGTGAATTTTTACAGTGGCTCCGATTGTATCGCCACGATCTTATGAATGACTTACAAATCATTCAAGGGTATGCCACGATGGGGAAATATGACAAATCAAATGAAAAAATTAACCAACTAACTGAACGGTTAAAAGATGAACGACTGTTACAAGCTTTGAATGCTGATCAATTTGCATATTGGCTTTTAACTTTGTCTCTTGCTGAGAAGCAGTTAGAAGTCACTTATGATATTGACGTTGAACAAAGCAATTTGAGCAGTGTAGATCAGCAAATGAAAACAGATAGTGAAAACATAATTGAACGACTTTTTAAACATATTAATGAGTATGAAATAAAACCTATTCATATCGTGGTATCTGGACACAATTCAATTTTGTTATCTTTTGAAATTGCTCTAAAAAAAGACCAACATGAAATTTTTATGAATGATTTAACATTCAATGGAAAATTACAAGATAAGACAAGTGAAAATGAAAGTTTAAAATTAATGATAGAATACATCAATTGATGGAGTAAAAGTAGGTGAGTGCAATGTTTGTCGATCGCGTACAAGTATATGTTAAAGCAGGTGACGGTGGTAATGGTTTAGTCGCCTTTCGTCGCGAAAAATATGAGCCAATGGGTGGTCCCGCTGGTGGTGATGGTGGTAACGGTGGTGACGTCGTTTTTGAAGTGGATGAAGGGTTGAACACTTTAATGGATTTCCGTTATCAACGCCATTTCAAAGCTACACGCGGAGAAAATGGTATGAGTAAAGGAAAGCATGGTAAAAATTCAGATCCGTTTGTTGTTCCTGTCCCACCAGGAACTGTTGTAAGAAACGCTGAAACGAAAGAAGTTATTGCTGATCTCGTTGAGCATGGACAACGAGCGGTGATTGCTCAAGGTGGGCGTGGTGGTAAAGGAAACATTCGCTTTGCTAACGCGCGCAATCGTGCACCTGAGCTTGCTGAAAACGGTGAGCCTGGTGATGAGCTTGATGTTGAATTAGAGTTGAAAGTATTAGCAGATGTCGGCTTAGTCGGGTTTCCGAGTGTAGGGAAATCGACCCTTTTATCTGTTGTAAGTGCCGCAAAACCGAAAATAGCTGATTATCATTTCACAACTTTAGCCCCTAATTTAGGGATGGTTAGAACAGATGATGATCGAAGTTTTGTAATAGCAGACTTACCTGGACTTATCCAAGGTGCTCATGAAGGTGTCGGTTTAGGCCATCAGTTCTTGCGACATATTGAACGAACGCGTGTTATTATTCATGTGATTGATATGTTAGGGTTAGAAGGTCGTGATCCGTATGAGGACTATCAGGCAATTAATCATGAATTAAAAGAATATGATGAAAAACTTCTTGAAAGGCCACAAATCATTGTCGCCAATAAAATGGACATGCCTGATGCTGAGACGCACCTTGAGTTTTTTAAAGATCAGTTAGGTGAAGATTTACCAGTCTTCCCTGTTTCAGCTATTACGAAGACAGGTTTGAGAGACTTATTACTTGAAGTTGCCAATACGTTAGAAGAGATCCCGAAAGATACATTTGAAACAGCAGAAGAGACAAGTGATGAACGAGTCGTTTATAAGTACGAAGGTGATGATGATTCATTCTATATTACACGTGACCCAGACGGTGCTTATGTATTATCAGGGCCAAAAATTGAACGTCTGTTTAAGATGACAGACTTCAACCGTGATGAATCCGTTCGTCGTTTTGCGAGACAAATGCGTCACATGGGAATTGATGATGCGTTAAGAAAACGTGGTGCTGAAGATGGCGATATTGTGCGTCTGTTAGATTTTGAATTTGAATTTATGGAGTAAGTGTAAGTTTTAGTACCTAGATTTTACCGTTTTCATAAAAATTCTCGTCCAATGTCAACATTTTCGCCTAGTTGCATAACTTGTTAGTAGCGCCTAGGTACGACAGAAAGGGGAATGTTGACATTGAAAATTCATATCGTTAAAAAAGGTGAAACAATGGATTCGATTGCTGAGAAGTATGGTGTGTCGCAATCAGAATTACATGACATGAACAAACATTTATCTGACCCAAAAGATGTTATGGAAGGTATGAAGTTAAAAGTACCGAATGAATCACCGAAAGAACAACCAGTTGTAGTTGAACAAACAAGTGAAGTTGAAACAGATCTTAGCTCTAATGAGGAAGCTGAACATAGTCGTCAAGAAGAATTAACAGTGGCTGAGCGCTTCCCGTTACCTAATGATTTCGAAAAGCCAAAGCCGATCCCTTATATTCGTGAAGATGAATACTTTGATAAACAAATCGCACCTTATGATGAAAGCACATCTTATGATGAGCTTCTTGAGGCTGCAAGTTATACGAATATGCCGAACACATTTGAGGATAGTTGGACTCCAGAAGTTGTTTATGAGCCAATCTACTTTGACCCTTATGTAGTTCAACAACAACAGCAATCACAACAAGATTATGAACGGTTATATTATGCATCTTATCGAAATGGTTGCGGTTGTCACGGAGCACCAATTAATTATGGATACGGATATTACTATTAGATAATAAATAAGTCGTAAATGCCTCATTTACGACTTATTTTTATTTTCAAAAGCGTTATGATAAAATTAATAAAAATGACTAACGTGGCAAAGGAGAAAAAATATGGAACAACATATTGAACAGTTAGTACAATGGTTACGAGAAACTGTCAAAGAGACTAACACTAATGGACTAGTTGTTGGCTTAAGTGGCGGTATTGATTCAACTGTCGTAGCTTACTTAATTAAAAAAGCATTACCAGATCAATCCTTAAGTGTTATAATGCCATGTAAAAGTGCAGAATCAGACGCTAACGATGCTAAATTAGTAATTGAAGGCTCTGGAATTGACCACGTTACAGTGGATTTAACTGAGCAACATGATGCCTTGTTCAATAACATAAAAGGGCAGATTGGAGCAAAAGGTGAATGGAATGAGGACAAGCAACAATTAGCTGATGCTAATCTTCGTGCTCGTTTAAGAATGAGTACACTTTATACCATTGCAACAAACTACAATTATTTAGTTGTTGGAACAGATAATGCGGCTGAATGGTATACAGGATATTTCACAAAATATGGAGACGGTGGGGTCGACCTTGTTCCACTAACACACTACACTAAGTCTGAAGTACGTGAGTTAGGTAAAGCATTAGGTGTACCACAGCAAATAATTGAAAAACCACCTAGTGCCGGTCTTTGGCATGGTCAAACAGATGAAGAAGAAATGGGTGTCACTTACGACACAATAGATGCTTTCTTAAATGGTGAATCAGTCAATGATGATGATGCACAAACCATCGAGAAAATGCACGAAAGAACAGCACATAAACGTGCTTTACCGAAGTCTCCGCCTAATTTCCATCATTTCACTCTTGAATAAATGCATGATGTAACACCTCTCATTTCAAACTAATGAAACGGAGGTGTTTTCCATGTTGAAAAAGCTAATATTAATGGCAATTATGGCATTGGTGTTAACTGCTTGTACGTATGTTAATCCAGGCAAAGTTAATAATGATGAAGACAGTGTGACCAATAGTCAACAATCAACTCAAATGCAACAAGATCAACAGTTGACAGATGAGCAGAAGATTCGATTAAATATGTATGAAAATCCTTATGAATATTTCGAAAGAGATGAAGTTGAGGATACATTAGATAATTCTGATGGACGTCCTCACGTTTCTGAAGAAGCATCAGAGCGTATTGAGGAAGAGCGTAAATTATATCATCGCATCATGAACTTAGATGAGGTACGTCAAGCAGGGATTTCATTACAAGATGATCATATTTTTGTAGCCATTAATTTAAAAACTCGAACAACTGAAGTTGAAGCCATTGAACGGGTAACTGAAGTTGTTAAAGATGAGACAGGACGTAATGATGTTACCGTCTGGGTTGATCGAGAATTTCACAACAGAATAGAAGACCGAAAATATTAATAACATTTGAACAGGAGGTGAATCATTAATCTCCTGTTCAAATACATAAAACTGGGGGATTACTTATGAAATTTGCAATTGTCACTGGTGCTTCAAGAGGGTTAGGAGAAGAAGTAGCTAAAAATTTATTAATCGGCGACTACCATGTTATAACTGTTTCACGTAAACGTAAGACGAACGATTTTAAGAATTTAGCGAACGAAAACCGCAAGTCATACTTTCATTTCTCGTGTGACCTAAGTGATTTAGAATCGTTAAATGATACAGCTCATGAAATAGTTAAAGTGTTACAAAAACATACCGTGGATGAATTGTTAGTCGTTAACAATGCGGGTATGGTATCACCAATGGGAGCTGTCGGCAATTTAGAGAATCACGAAATCGCTAAACATGTATCGCTTAATTTAACAGCACCAATGTTACTCGTTAACACAATGAAAGCCCATAGTGGAGCAGATTGTATGACTGTTATAAATGTAACTTCTGGAGCAGCAGAGAAAGCAATCTACGGGTGGAACGCATACAGCTCAACGAAGGCTGCGATTAATAAGTATACTGAAACAGCGGCTTTAGAAGCAGAAGAGTTAAAAGCTCAAGATGTGCATATTGCATTTAGTCCTGGCGTGATGGATACCGATATGCAAGGTGAAATTAGAGAAACTAGCGAAGATGACTTCAAGGACGTTGAGTCTTTTAAACAGTTAAAAGAAGCAGGTCAGCTAAGAAGCCCGAAAGAAGTTGCTGATTTATTACAAACGTTAATTGATGATCAGCAAAGTTTAGAAAATGGTAAAGTGTATAAAGTATATGATTTAGTGAAGTAGCATAAAAGGGAGGGGAACCTATGGCTGGTCATTCCAAATGGCATAATATTAGACATAAAAAGAATGCAAAAGATGCTAAACGTGGCAAACTGTTTATGAAATTGGCTAAAGAAATTTATGTGGCAGCCAAACAAGGTGGTGCAGATCTAGAAACTAATGCCGCATTAAGATTGGCTGTTGATAAAGCTAAATCGAATAATATGCCTAATGAAAATATAGAACGTGCGATTAAGAAGGCTGCAGGTAATCTTGAAGGTGAAAATTACGAAGAGTTTACTTACGAAGGATATGGTCCTGGTGGGGTCGCCGTTATGGTTGATGTATTAACCGATAATAAAAACCGTACAGCATCAGAAGTCCGTCATGCATTTAATAAAAATAATGGTAACTTAGGTGAAAACGGCTGTGTCTCATTTATGTTCCACCGAAAAGGGTATATCGTAATTGAACGATCTAATATTGAAGTGGATGAAGATGAGTTCATGCTAGAGGCAATTGAAGCTGGCTGTGAGGAAATTGAATCAAATGAAGAAGTATTTGAGCTATTTACAGACCCAACAGACTTCGAATCAGTGCGTAACACACTAACACAACAATATACAACCGCAGCTGCAGAATTAACGATGGTTGCTGATAATTACACACCCGTTAGTGATGAACACAGAGAAGATATGGAAAAATTAATTGATATGCTAGAAGATCTAGATGATATACAAGAGGTTCACCACAATATGCAATAAGGTTTTATAAGATTGTCTAAGCCCTCCTCAACTTGGGGAGGTTTTTTCTGTTTTAGTATTATGAAATTAAGGACGAATGAATTAAGTCATGTTAAACTGATAAAGAGAACGTTTGTTCATAAAAGTAGGGGGAACACTATGTATTCATATATTGAAGGTGAACTTAAAAGTGTAACAGAAGATTATATTGTCATTGATGTTTCAGGTATTGGTTATGAAATTTGGTGCCCTAACCCGTTAAGGTTCCAAACAAAAATAGAAGAGATCGTTAAAGTTTATACATATTTTTACGTTAGAGAAGATACACAGATGCTATATGGATTTAAGCTTAGTGAAGAAAAAGATCTATTCAAAAAGTTATTAAATGTTTCAGGGATTGGACCGAAAAATGCATTAAGCATTGTAAGTCAAACGTCTGTACAAGATTTCGCTAAAGCTATTGAGCAAGAAAATGATGCTTATTTAACTAAGTTTCCAGGTGTTGGTAAGAAAACAGCGCGTCAAATGATTCTAGATTTAAAAGGAAAAGTAGACGAGTGGATGCAAGTTAAATCGGATAATCTTTTAACAATAGAAACTGAAATTACACCGAGTAATCATCACCTTTATGATGAAGCGGTAGAGGCATTATTAACTTTAGGTTATACGAAGAGAGAATTAGATAAGATTGCACCTCAACTAAAAGCACATCAAAGTAACTCAACTGACGACCTTGTCAAACACGGTCTTCAATTATTAATGCGTTAAGGGTGAGTATAAAATGGATGAAAGAATGGTTTCAAGTGAAGCACAATGGGAAGACTCTCAAGTAGAGCAAAGTTTACGCCCGTCTAACTTAGCTCAATATATCGGCCAAGACAAAACGAAAGAGAACCTAAAAATATTCATTGAAGCAGCTAAAATGCGTGAAGAACCACTGGATCACGTATTACTTTACGGACCACCAGGACTTGGTAAAACGACTTTAGCTTCAATTATCGCAGAAGAGATGGGAGTGCAGTTTCGAACGACATCAGGGCCTGCTATTGAACGTGCAGGTGATTTAGCTGCCATTCTATCTTCTCTTGAAGCGGGCGATGTATTGTTTATCGATGAGATTCACCGTTTACCAAGGTCTGTTGAAGAAATTTTATATCCAGCTATGGAAGATTTCGTTTTAGACATAGTCATCGGACAAGGTGATGCTGCAAGGTCAGTAAGGCTTGAACTGCCACCATTCACATTAGTCGGAGCAACAACGAGAGCAGCTTATTGTCAGCGCCATTACGAGATCGGTTCGGCGTCTTGAGTCGGTTGGAGTTTTATAATGAGACAGATTTATGTTCAATTATTCACCGAACTGCGAATGTATTTGATTATGAAATTGATCAAGAAGCGGCTACAGAGATCGCCTCAAGGTCAAGAGGTACACCTCGTATAGCCAATCGTTTACTTAAAAGAGTGAGAGATTTATCACAAGTAAATCGAGAAAAGACGATTACATTTAACAGTGCTCAAAAGGCACTTAAGATGTTACAAGTAGATGCATCTGGTTTAGATCACATTGATCATAAATATTTGCTCAGTATTATTGATCAATTTAAAGGTGGACCAGTCGGGTTAGATACTTTATCTGCAACAATTGGCGAAGAATCTCAAACGATTGAAGATGTATATGAACCTTTTTTATTACAACAAGGTTATGTACAACGAACACCTAGAGGTCGAGTAGCTACTCATAAAGCGTATGAACATTTCAAACGGGAGGTTCATGAAACTTGACTAGTTTAGGAAAGTTATTTATTTTGTTAGGGGTACTTTTTATTATAATCGGTATTATTTGGAGTTTTATTGGTAGGTTACCTGGTGATATTACGTTTAGAACAGGGAACACAACAATCTTCTTTCCAATCGTGACATCAATTGTCGTTAGTATAATTTTAAGTGTCCTTTTTATGTTATTTGGTAGGTTTAAATAGAAGGAAGTGTCGCAACAATGAGAGTAGAGGACTTTGATTTTGAATTACCTGAAGAGCTTATTGCACAAACACCTTTAAAAGAAAGAGCTTCTTCTAAAATGATGGTTATTGATCGAGGGGAAGAGTCAGTTAGCCACAAAAGGTTTGCAGATGTGGTTAATTACTTGAATCCAGGTGACTGTTTAGTGTTAAACAATACAAAAGTGTTACCAGCTCGACTCTTAGGTGTAAAAGAAGAAACAGGAGCTAACATTGAACTGCTTTTACTACACCAAATTGAAGGTGATCGTTGGGAAGTGTTGGCCAAGCCAGCTAAAAAGTTCAAAGAAGGTGCAACGGTAAGTTTTGGTGATGGTCTATTATCTGCAACTTGTATTGAAAGTTTAGATCAAGGTGGTAAGGTTGTTGAGTTTCATTATGATGGAATTTTCCTCGAAGTATTAAACGAATTAGGGGAGATGCCATTACCTCCTTACATTAAGGAGCAGTTAGATGATCAAGACCGTTACCAAACGGTTTACGCTGAGGAATCAGGGTCAGCAGCCGCTCCAACAGCAGGTTTACATTTTACAGAAGAACTGCTACAACAAATTAAGACAAAAGGGGTCAATGTTGCATATCTAACGTTACACGTTGGACTTGGGACATTTAGACCAGTTCAAGTGGACAATCTTGAAGAACATGACATGCACGCTGAGTATTATCGATTAACAGAAGAGACGGCTAACCTCTTAACAGAAACTAAGGCAAACGGTGAAGAATTGTTGCAGTTGGAACAACATCGATTAGAACACTAGAAACGGTTATGCGTGACTATGATGAGTTTTGTGCTGTGTCTGGTTGGACAGATATTTTCATTTATCCCCCTTACCAATTTAAAGCGGTTGATGGTCTGATCACAAACTT
>NZ_AKIF01000019.1 GCF_000269905.1 Alkalibacillus haloalkaliphilus C5 | reverse complement strand
GATTTTGGAGAGACTTCAATTCCTTAAAGCTATGAGTCTATCAATCACCCATTCATTTTTCTCTAATACAAGATGACTAACAATCATTGAAAGTAGGAAAGTAATAGCTGGTATGTCTGTTTCAAATATACCTGTCACGATAAAAAAGAGTATAATAGACAACAATATAAGAGCGAACAAATATGTCATTCCCCGAGCCATTATTCCACATCCTCTCCACACACAATTATTCTTGTTTCAACTTCCTAAAACCATAAAATGAACGAAAATTAAGCTCTTCATAAAATGAGCGAGATGATTGGTTAGCCAATAGCTCAAGTCTCGCATCTGGGTAAATTGAGTGTATATAGTGAAGCAGTTCTTTTCCCAAACCTAAGCCTCGAAATTTTTGATCAATAAGCATTTCACAGATAAATAAGGTCACACGTGTATCAGTAAGCCCTCTGACGTAGCCAATTACTCCTTGATCCTCCTTTTCAATAACATAGGCTACATTTGAGTGTTGCCATGCTTCTTTTGTAGCTGAGTGATTTTCAATTAAGTTAGTCCATCCTTCTGCTTTATTTAATTGTTGTATTTTACTAATGTCTTTGTTTTGATATGGTCGAATAACTATTTTCATTATAAGTTCTTACCTTTCTCTTTCATTCTTGTCTAGTCCTATAGTTGAATATAAAAATTGTTTGGACATACCTTTTACTATGGAGGTGTTGTCAATGAGAAGACTAATAAAATCAATCCCAATTGTTAATATACTATTTTATAGCTATATAATCCTTTTATTAATGGCCAATTTACTATTTTACAGTATGAATATAAACATAGAGTACAGAACGTTTGGCCAGTACGATGACGTATCACACAACATAGTCCCTTTTAGTAGCATTACTAATTATTTTACTAATTTTACTCACTATAATTTTAATACTTGGTTTCATAATACCTTAGGAAACATTATAATGTTTATACCTTTAGGTGTTTTGCTTCCTATTGTTTATGACAGATTTAAAAATTTATCACAGATAGTTCTTTTATCTTTTTTACTCAGCCTAATAATTGAATTTATTCAATTTGTAACCGCGTTAGGTGTTTTTGATATCGATGATATTATTTTAAATACTGTTGGAGGGGTTTTAGGGTTTACCGTATTTAAGTGCGTACGAAATCATTTGTATATAAAATAAGTGATATAGGATATATGATAAAATCAGACTATAAACAATTTTACACTAGATTTGTGCCAATTAAGCGAGGAGCATGCTAAGTGATTTTGAAAAACGTAACATTTTTAAATAAAAACATGAAGTTTGAAACGCGAGATATTAAGATTACTGATGGTAAAATCTCATTTGAACCTAATAGCCACAATAACATTATAGACTGTGAAGATTACATTGTGATCCCAGGGCTAATCAATGGGCATTTTCACAGCTACTCTTCATTAGCAAAAGGGTTGATGAAGGAAATGGGTTTGCCAGATTGGTGCAACGACTCTGAGCAAGGAAAGGTTCAACAAGCATTCTTTGAATACATAGACGAAGTCCTTTCTGAAGAAGATTTTGTACATATAGCTCAAAAAAGTTATTTGGATATGATGAAACATGGGGTCACTTTTGTCAGTGACTCTGATCCAGGAGAAGCACCACATTTATTAAAAGATGCGATGAATGAACTTGGTATTCGTGGAATGATTGACGTTTACGAAGACATTGGAAATTACGTTCAACATACAGATGACAACATTTCATACGGATCCCATCTATTAGAAGAAGAGGATCTAACGAGTGAAGAGCTACTTAAAGTTAAAAAGATAAAAGAACAGTATAACCCGATTATGATGACCCATTGTCTAGAAAATGAATGGAGAAGCAATTTAGTTCAATCTAATTTCGGTAAATCAAGTATTAGCCTTTATGAAGAATTTAATTTATTAGATGAAAAAACGATACTGTTTCATACCGTCTATGCTTCAAATAATGATTTGGATGTCGTATCTAATAGGGGAAGTTCCATCGTTCACTGCCCGCTATCAAATTTAGATACCGGGGCTGGAGTTGCAAATATTAACGAGATGTTAGAAAAAAACATTAATGTTTGTTTAGGTACTGACTTTGCTCATACTAACATGTGGGATTTAATGAAATTGACTTATTACTTGTTGAAGATTAACCAACCCGTTAATAACTATGCTGCTGAAGATATTTTCAAAATGGCAACCGAAAATGGTGCCAAAGCTTATGGACTTCATGAAGAGACTGGTCAAATACAAGAAGGCTACAAAGCTGATTTAATTTTTATTAACAAAAATTCTTTGAAACCTTTAGTCAATCAAGGTGATTTTTCAACAACTCTTCACAATATGCTTTTTAGTGAGCATAGTGATTTAGTCCAACATGTCATGGTCGACGGTAAATGGGTGATGAAAGATCGAAAAGTATTAACAGTGAATGAAGAAGAGATTAATGAAAAGTATAGCCAGATCGTGAATGGCTTCCTTAACCAGCTTAAAAACAACTAACTTAGCATATAAAAGAGCATTGAATCGGCCCCAATTCAATGCTCTGATTATATCTTAATCCTTTTTCTTCTTTTTACGTTCTTTCATACCGACGATTTCAAAATCGACGACGCGTTCTTCAATGTTTGTTCCTATGACGCGAACTTTAATTTCATCACCAATTCTAAAGATATTACCTGTACGCTCACCAATCATCGCTTGAGCATTTTCGTGATAATGGTAATAGTCATCCGTTAGGTAGCTAACGTGAACTAAACCTTCAACTGTATTCGGTAACTCGACGAACATACCGAAGTTCGTAACAGAGTTAACAATACCATCGAATTCCTCGCCAATTTTATCTGACATGAACTCAGCTTTCTTAAGGTCATCTGTTTCACGCTCAGCATCCACAGAGCGACGTTCCATTTCTGATGTGTGTCGCGCTATGTCTGGAAGCTTCTCTTCCCATTTCTTTGTCGTTTGACTGCTAATGTCACCTTCGATTAAATACGTTCGAATTAATCGGTGAACGATTAAGTCTGGGTAACGTCTAATCGGTGACGTGAAATGCGTGTAAAACTGTGTTGCAAGTCCAAAGTGACCAACGCTCTCAGGTGAATATTTCGCTTGTTGCATCGAGCGTAACATCAGTTTTGATACAACTAAATCTTCCTTACTTCCAGAAACTTGATCTAAAACTTTTTGTAAAGCTTTAGGGTGAATGTCATCTGTTGTCCCTTTAATTGTATAGCCCAGGTTAGCAACAAACTCAAAGAACTTTTCTAGCTTACCTGCGTCTGGGTCTTCGTGAATACGGTGAATGAATGGCACGTCCATCCAATGGAAATGCTCAGCTATTGTTTCATTGGCGATTAACATGAACTCTTCGATTAAACGCTCAGCTTCACCACGTTCACGAAGGACAACATCTGTTGGTTGACCTTCTTCATCGACTTCGATTTCTGCTTCTTTAAAGTCAAAATCAATTGCTCCACGGCCTGAACGTTTGAAACGAAGAGTTTGAGCTAACGTAGCCATCAGTTCAAACATCGGTACAAGTGACTGGTATCGCTCTCGGACTTCTTCATCACCTTGTAAAATAGAGTTAACGTCTGTATAAGTCATACGTTCTTCTGTTTTAATGACAGCTGCAAAAATTTCATGATTTACGACTTTACCAGAACCATCAATCTCCATCTCACACCCTAGTGTTAAACGGTCGACATGTGGATTTAATGAACAGATCCCGTTTGATAAGCGGTGTGGAATCATCGGAATCACACGGTCTGTTAAATACGTACTTGTACTACGTTCGAATGCTTCTTTATCAATCGGTGATCCCTCTTTGACGTAGTTTGTCACATCTGCAATATAAACACCTAATAAGAAGTTACCATTATCTAATTGTTCAACACGGACTGCGTCATCTAAATCTTTCGCATCCGCACCGTCAATCGTAACGATTTGTTTGTCACGCAAGTCACGACGGTCTTCCAAGTCAGATTCGTCAATCGTTTCTGGAATACTATTCGCATGCTCAATCGTTTCATGATCAAACTCTGCTTTAATGCCATGTTTATGAATAATCGCTAAAATATCTATACCAGGGTCATTTTTGTGTCCTAGAATTTCAGCTACTTCACCTTCTGCACTTCTAACCCCTTTAGGATATTCAATAATTTTAACAATAACTTTATGCCCATCGACGGCACCATTTTCATTACCTTCTTTAATGAAGATGTCACCAGGGATCCGTTTATCATCTGCAATAACGAAACCAAAACGCCCATTATCTTGGTAAGTACCAACAATCGGCTGATCGTTACGCTCAATAATTCTAACAACAATCCCTTCAGGACGGTTACCTGCATAAGATTCATTTTCAATGCGGACATGGACAATATCACCATTCATCGCTGACATTAAATCAGACTGATGAATATAAATGTCTGAATGATTCTCATCATCTGGAATCAAGAAGGCAAAACCTTTCGCATGCATTTGAATACGTCCACGAATTAAGTTCATTTTTTCAGGTAAGCCATACAAGTCATTACGGTTACGAATTAACGTACCCTCATCTTCTAAGCTATTTAAAACCTTCATCAATTGAATGAGTTCATCACTGTCCGTAATTTCTAGTGTTGCTTGTACTTCTTCAATGCTTAACGGTTTTGTTGCCTCTTCTGTGAAAAATTGTTCTAACCTTTGTTTCATTTGTTCAAAATCCATATTATATCACCTCAAGTAAAACCATTTATTCAGACCAATCTAGCTTTTCTAAGTATTGATGAACATCTTCATGTACTTGATCTTTGTAATCACTTAATGTAATGACGTGAGGAGCACCCTCATACCATTTCAAATCTTTTTCATCACATTCAACATTGTCATAAATATAGTTAGCACTATCTTTATTAATCATTTCATCTTCTTCTGCTTGTAGTACGTACGTTGGCGCATAAATTGTATCTAAGTCTTCCCGTACAGAGTTAATCAAGTTCGCTAATGAATCAAATGTGTCATCTGACTCTTCCATTAACTCATTAACTTCTTGTTCGATTGTGTCTTTGTCCTTTTGTTGTAATTGCTTATATTCTTTTGCTTTAAAACGAAAGCCTGCTGAAAGCTCTTCTTTATTATCAAAGAAGATCGGCGTACAAATTGGGATAACCCCTTTAATTGGTCTATTCATCGCTAGTTTTAATGACAAGACGCCACCTAGTGATAAGCCAGCAACCGCAATTTCATCATAGCCTAACTCTTTTAAATGATCATAAGCTGCTTCAACATCTTCCCACCATTCTTTCGCTGTCGCTTTAGTAAGTTCTTCTGGTGGTTTACCATGTCCTCGGTAAATTGGTGCATGACATGTATATCCTTGTTTTTCTAAATAACGGCCAAGCATACGAACATCAGCTGAATGGCCAGTAAACCCATGTAATAATAAAACTGCTCGGTTTCCTGCTTCGAATGTAAATGGTTTTGGTTCTTTGATTTTCATCTCTGTCTTTCTCCCTTTCTACTCTACTCTCTGTTACGTTTCCCCAATTAGATAGGTTTAATCATTTTGTCATTCACACAACAATATTCCTTTATTTTCCATCGTTATAAAACATAAAAGAACAGTAAGTGTAACACTTACTGCTCTTTTAACGTTTATTTTTACGTTACGATATAACCTAATAAAAATGTAAAAACCATGAATGATACACCTAATACAACGGTTACACGGTGTAAAATGGCGTCCATGCCACGTGCTTTCTGTTTTCCGAAAAGATGTTCAGCTCCACCTGAAATCGCTCCAGATAAACCAGCACTCTTACCTTGTTGAAGTAATACAACCGTAATTAACGCAATCGTATTAAGAAATAAAATAGTAGCTAAAACTCCATACATAGCTATGACCTCCTATTGCGTGCGCACAATTCCATAACATTAATGTAGCACACTTTTCAGAACAATTTCAAGCTAATTTTAACCAAATAGCTAATCTATTAGCTTTGACTAACAGAAGGTCGATCGTGTTCTTCTGTATCTTCTTCTGTTTCATTTACCCATAGCGCACAAGCTGCATCACCTGTTACGTTAACGGCAGTACGCGTCATATCAAGTAAACGGTCAACACCTAAGATTAAACCGATCGCTTCTACTGGCAATCCGACTTGGTCTAATACCATCGCTAGCATAATTAGACCGACACCTGGTACGCCTGCTGTACCAATTGATGCTAATACGGCAATTAACACGACTGTAATCATTTCAGTAAATGTTAAGCTTTGGGCATAAACTTGCGCAATAAATACGGTTGCGACACCTTGCATAATCGCAGTACCGTCCATGTTAATCGTTGCACCAATTGGTTGAACGAAACCACTAACCGATTCACGCACACCTAATCGTTTTTGAGCTGTGCTCATCGATACTGGTAATGTTGCACCACTACTTGCTGTACCAAAGGCAACACTCATTACTGGTGCAAAGTTTTTAAAGAACCAGATTGGGTTTTTCTTGGCTAAGAATTTTACGACCGCACCATACGTAAGAATGGCATGTAATATGAGTACAAATAAGACAACCATAAAGTACTCGAACATAGCTGCAATAGCGTCTAAACCTGCTCCACCTACAGCTGATGCAATTAAACCGAATGCACCAAATGGCGCTGTGTACATAATGATCGTAATTAAGAACATAACAAGCTCAAATGCTTGCTCAAATAACTTGTGGATACGATCCGTTTTCTTACTTAATAACGCTAAACCGAAACCGACAAAAATAGAGAAAAAGATGATTTGTAACATTTCACCTTGAACCATTGCGTCGATTGGGTTAGTCGGAATGATATTTACTAATGTATCAACGACAGAAGGAGCTTCTTCCGCTTCAAAACCACCTTCTGCTTCAACATTATCAATAATGCCTGGTTCACCAGGTTGAACAACTAAAGCGACTGACATCGCGAGTGTCAATGCAATTGTCGTTGAAATTAAGAAGAAACCAATTGTCTTACCACCAATTCTTCCTAACTTTTTAGGATCACCTAAACCAGCTGTACCTAACACAATTGATATAAATACAATAGGTACTACCATCATTTGAATAAGACGTAAGAAAATATCACCTAAAGGTGCGAATAAGTACGTATCAACAGGTTCGAATAAGTTTGGTAAGAATATATTCATACCAAGACCAACTAATAGACCTAATACTAATGCAATAATAATCTGTTTCGTTAAGTTACCCTTCATCTATATTCCCCCCTAAGAAAGTTACTATATTGTTATGTTATCGCTTTCTAATTTATAAAAAAAGGTTTTTCTGTTGTTTTTCTGTGTTTACGATTATATATTGAAAATACTTATTTGGGAATTAGTTTTTACAATTGGAAAAATTAATCCTAGAATTGAACATCCTAGGGATCAAACTCAATCAAAACCATTCAATTATTTCAAGTTGTAAAATGCTGTTTGACCAGCATAAAACGCTGTTGTCATTAAATCATCTTCAATACGTAGTAATTGATTATATTTCGCGACACGATCTGTACGTGATGGGGCACCTGTCTTAATTTGCCCTGCATTTGTCGCAACAGCAATATCAGCAATTGTTGCATCTTCCGTTTCACCAGAACGGTGAGAGATGACGGCTGTATAGCCTGCACGTTTCGCCATTTCAATTGCTTCGAAAGTTTCTGTTAACGTACCAATTTGGTTCACTTTAATTAAGATCGAATTACCGATTCCTTTTTCGATCCCTTCTTCTAACTTCTTCGTGTTTGTTACGAATAGATCGTCACCAACTAACTGAACGCGATCACCGATACGCTCTGTTAATAGTTTAAAGCCGTCCCAGTCGTTTTCATCTAAGCCGTCTTCAATGCTTACAATTGGGAATTTGTTAACTAGCTCTTCATACCAGTTAACCATTTCTTCAGCTGTACGCGTAACCCCTTCACCTTTTAGCTCGTACTTACCGTCTTTATAAATTTCTGAAGCGGCAACGTCCATTGCTAACTTAATATCCTTGTCAATTGTATACCCAGCTGCTTCTACTGCTTCTACAATTGTTTCTAACGCTTCTTCATTAGACTTTAAGTTCGGAGCAAAGCCACCTTCGTCACCTACTGCTGTGTTGTAGCCTTTGTCTTTTAATACTTTCTTCAGTGCATGGAAAATTTCTGCACCTTGACGAAGTGCTTCTTTAAAAGTTGGTGCAGTTACCGGCATAATCATGAACTCTTGAATATCGACGTTGTTATCGGCATGCTCTCCACCGTTTAAAATGTTCATCATTGGTGTTGGTAGTGTGTGTGCTGAGAACCCACCTAAATATTTATATAAAGGGGTTCCTTGAAAGTCAGCAGCTGCATGTGCGACAGCCATTGATACACCTAAAATAGCGTTTGCACCTAGGCGACCTTTGTTTTCTGTACCATCTAGTTCAATTAACGCTTGGTCAATAATTAGTTGTTCTGTTGCGTCAAAGCCAACTAATTCTGGTGCGATAATTTCGTTTACGTTTTCTACAGCTGTTTCAACACCTTTACCTAAGTAACGGCCTTTGTTACCGTCGCGTAATTC
Organism: Alkalibacillus haloalkaliphilus C5; assembly: GCF_000269905.1. Classification (GTDB taxonomy): domain Bacteria; phylum Bacillota; class Bacilli; order Bacillales; family Alkalibacillaceae; genus Alkalibacillus; species Alkalibacillus haloalkaliphilus_A. The sequence continues at coordinate 18,526 of NZ_AKIF01000019.1, read as the reverse complement.
AACCGCTTCGTATTCACCTGTTGAAGCACCGCTTGGTACCATTGCTTTACCGAAAGCACCTGATTCAGTTGCTACTTCTACTTCTACTGTTGGATTACCCCTTGAGTCTAAAACTTCACGTGCATATACATCTAAAATGTAAGGCATTGTCTTCACTCCTTAGTTTGATTTACTTTTTGATTAATGACTGTCCTGTCATAGCTTCTGGTTGTTCAACATTTAATAGTTGTAAAGCTGTTGGAGCAAGGTCACCTAAGACGCCATCCTCACGTAGCTCTACGTCCTCTTTCGTTACAATGACTGGAACTGGGTTAACCGTATGCGCAGTCATTGGGCTTCCATCTTCATTTAACACTTCATCTGAATTACCGTGATCTGCCGTAATAATCGCCGTACCACCAAGTTCAATGATTTGATCGACGACTTTACCTAAACATTTATCCACAGCTTCAACCGCTTCAATTGTCGGTTGTAGTTTACCTGAGTGACCGACCATGTCAGGATTTGCAAAGTTTAAAATCGTTAAATTAGGTGGATCCTCATTGAACCTTTCAAGTAAAGCATCCGTCACTTCGTAAGCACTCATTTCAGGCTTAAGGTCATAAGTAGCCACTTTCGGTGAATCGATTAAAATTCGATCTTCACCTTCGAAAGTTTGCTCTAAACCACCATTCATAAAATAAGTGACGTGAGGATACTTTTCAGTTTCAGCAATACGAAGCTGCGTTAATCCGTTGTTAGAGATGACTTCACCAATCGTATTTTCTGGTGTATTTGGCGGATAAGCAACATCAACATCGAGCTCATCACTATATTGCGTCATCGTTACCATATGAATACGGTCAATTGGATCATATTCACTTTCAAAGTCTTGCAAGCGATTATTGACAAACACATCCGTTAATTGTTGGGCACGGTCAGGACGAAAGTTGGCAAATAAAATCGCGTCACCATCATTAACTTGCGCAACAGGTGTTTCACCATCTTCGCTTAAGACGAACGGTTCAACAAATTCATCTACAACTTCTTCATTATAAGATGCTTCAACTGCTTTAACAGCATCTTTAACTCTAGGTGCATCACCGGTACGAATAGCGCGGAATGCTTTTTCAACGCGCTCCCAACGCCTGTCACGGTCCATCGCATAATAACGTCCTGAAACCGACGCAAGTTTTCCAACGCCGATTTCGTTCATCTTTTCATCTAAACGCTTTAAATACGTTACAGCCGTCTTCGGACCGACGTCACGACCGTCTAAAAAGGCATGAACATAAACATCTTGGACATCTTGTTGTTTAGCTGTTTCTAACATCGCATGAATGTGCTCTTCATGACTGTGTACGCCACCGTCAGATAATAAGCCAAAAATGTGCCAAGCACCATTTGTTTCTTTTACGTGATTAGCGGCATTTTTGAGACTCTCATTTTGATGAAATTCACGATTTTTAATCGCTAAATTAATGCGGGTTAAATTTTGATAAACAACACGTCCAGCACCAATGTTTAAATGACCGACTTCTGAGTTACCCATTTGCCCTTCAGGTAAGCCGACCGCTTCACCTGATGCTTTTAATGAAGTATGTGGGTACTGATTCCAATAACGGTCAAAGTTTTCCGTATGCGCTTGTTTAATCGCATTGCCGAATGCTTCATCGCGTATTGCATAACCGTCTAAGATGATTAAGGCTGTAATCGGTTGGTTAGGCATTCGCACCAGCCTCCACTAACTTTAAGAATGAATCTTCTTCTAAACTAGCGCCACCAACTAAAGCACCATCAATATCAGACATGCTTAATAGCTCATCGATGTTCGCTGGCTTAACGCTTCCGCCATACTGAATACGAACAGCTTGGGCGACGTCCTCTGAATACGTATCTTTCAATACTTGGCGAATGTGTGCACATACGTCATTTGCTTCTTCACTCGTAGCTGTTTTACCTGTACCAATAGCCCAGATTGGCTCATATGCAATGACAACTTGTTTTAACTGCTCTTCAGTTAGTCCGTCTAAACCATTTTTCACTTGCTGTTCAACAAATGTGAATGTTTCATTGTTTTCACGTTGTTCTAATGACTCACCTACACAAACAATTGGTGTTAGTTCATGGTTGAATGCAGCTTTCGTTTTCTTATTAACTGATTCATCCGTCTCACCGAACATTTCACGACGTTCCGAGTGACCAATGATGACATACTCCACTAAAATATCTTTTAACATTTCAGGACTTACTTCACCTGTATATGCACCGCTATCTTCAAAGTGCATGTTTTGAGCGCCAACTGAAACAGGGAAGTCACGTGCTGTTTCTGTTAATAATGGTAGATGAATGTAAGGTGAACAGACGACTGTGTCAACCTTCTCTGCTGCTGGTAATTTCTCACGCAAATCCATTAAAAATCTAGCGCCTTCTCCAGCTAACTTATGCATCTTCCAGTTTCCTGCAATAATTGGTTTACGCATTTATTTCACCTCTTCGTCTAATTCGTTAAGTGCTGCAACACCTGGTAAGACTTTACCTTCCATAAACTCCAATGATGCACCACCACCAGTTGAAATGTGGTCCATTTGTTCAGCATAGTCGAACTTCTCAACCGCAGAAGCTGAATCGCCTCCACCAATTACCGTGAACGCTTCTGTTTCAGCTAACGCTTTGGCAACACTTTTCGTTCCGTTTGCGAAAATGTCATATTCGAATACACCCATCGGTCCATTCCAAATGACGAGTTTAGAGTCTTTAATTACTTGGCTAAAGTTCTCTACTGTCTCGTTACCAATATCTAAACCTTCCCAATCGCTCGGGATCTCTTCAACCGGTACAATTTTCGTATTAGCTTCTCGCGAAAAGTCATCTGCTACTGTTACATCAATTGGTAAATGAATTGATACACCTTTTTCAGCTGCCTGATCAATAAAGCTTTTCGCTAAGTCAATTTTATCTTCTTCAAGTAAAGACTTACCGACATCGTGGCCTAAAGCTTTAATAAACGTATAAGATAGTCCGCCACCGATTAATAAATGATCGACACGGTCAAGTAAATGATCAATAACGCCAATCTTATCTTTTACTTTCGCTCCACCGATAATCGCAGTAAATGGACGATCCGGATTTTCTAATGCTTTACCTAATACTTCGATTTCTTTCTCTAATAAATAGCCTGAAACAGCTACAGGAACATGATGAGCAACCCCTTCTGTTGAAGCATGTGCACGGTGCGCTGCTCCAAACGCATCATTAACATATACATCTGCTAAAGAAGCAAATTGTTTTGCTAACGTTTCATCATTTTTCTTCTCACCTGGTTCGAAACGGACGTTTTCTAATAGTAAAACGTCACCATTTTCTAGTTCACTAACAGCTTTTTCGACATCTTCACTATATACTTCATCTGTTTTAAATACAGGTTGTTCTAAGTAATTGCTTAAATGTTGTGCAATTGGATCTAAACGTAACTCATCATCAGGCTTTCCGTCTGGTCGACCTAAATGACTAGCTAAAATCACTTTTGCACCGTTTTGAATTAAGTACATAATCGTTGGTAGTGCTGCTTGAATGCGTGTATCATCCGAGATTTCACCATTTGACATCGGTACGTTAAAATCCACACGACAAAATACACGTTTACCTTGTAATTCAACATCTCGTAAATTCATTTTTCGTTTCACTCGAATACCTCCAACGCTAAATTTAAGGAGGGACATAATCAGTCCCTCCTCCTATTTTAGAACAAGTCCTTCAATAATGAAACTAAAGATTCGTCATGAATCTTCAATTTTTTATAGGCCTTGCTCTGCCATATAAACAGCTAAATCAACACAACGGTTGGAGTAGCCAGACTCATTGTCATACCAAGTAACAACTTTAACCATGTTATTTTCCATAACTAATGTTGAATCACCATCAACTACAGAAGAATGTGGGTTACCGTTGTAGTCGGTTGATACTAATTGTAAGTCACTGTATCCAAGAATACCTTTTAGTTCACCTTCTGCTGATGCTCTTAGGGCTTCGTTTACTTCTTCAACCGTTACATCTTTGCCTAGTTCTGCCGTTAAGTCAACTAATGATACGTTTGGTGTTGGTACACGCATTGCCATACCTGTTAACTTACCATCAACTTCTGGAAGTACTTTACCGACTACTTCTGCAGCACCAGTAGATGTTGGGATAATGTTCTCACCAGCAGCACGTGCACGACGGTAGTCTTTGTGTGGTAAGTCTAAAATTTGTTGGTCATTCGTGTACGCGTGTACTGTCGTCATAATACCGCGGTTTAGTCCAAACTTGTCGCTTAATACTTTTGCAACTGGCGCTAAGCAGTTCGTTGTACAAGAAGCATTTGAAACGATTGTGTGATCGTCTTTGCTGTAATCTTCATGGTTAACACCCATTACAACTGTTAAATCTTCTTGCTTAGCTGGAGCTGAAATAATAACTTTCTTAGCACCCGCATCAACGTGCTTTTGAGCATCTTCACGCTTCGTGAATAGACCAGTTGATTCAATGACGATCTCAACCCCTTGGTCACCCCAACCTAAGTTTGCAGGGTCACGCTCAGACATAACATTGATCTCTTTTCCACCTACGACAATGTTATCACCGTTAACTTCTACTTCTTCTGGTAATTGACCATGTACTGAGTCGTACTTTAATAGGTGTGCTAGCATGTTTGCATCTGTTAAGTCGTTAATCGCAACCACTTCAACATTATCGTTATTTAGAGCCGCACGAAATACGCGTCGACCAATTCTTCCAAAACCGTTAATTCCTAATTTTACTGTCATAATAAATGCCTCCTATATTTAATCATGATTTATATATTATTGAAGTAAATGACGAGCAATCGCTTCATCAATCACTAATACATCACTTTCTCCCCATTTCAAATAAGCAGAAATGGCATCACGCTTTGAATAACCGCCTGCAACAGTTATGAACTGGCTATTTCCTTTTAATTGATCAAGAGATAAACCAATCGAATTGACTCTGTGTACAGTTTTCCCGTTTTTGTCGAAGTAATAACCAAAAGATTCTCCAACGGCATCATTTTCGACAATTTTTTCTACCGTTAGTTCAGACGTTTTACGCCTATTCGCCATCGTTAAAGCATCACCAATGCCGTGAATGACAAAATCAGCTTGATTCATTAAATCCAACACTTCCAAAATCGTTGGCTCTTCTTGCATTTTCGCATGTAATTCTTCACCAATTGAATCCGGAACATATAGTAAGCGATACTGACCATTCGCATTTTCTGCCATTTTCACGCAAATCGAATTGGCTTGATACTCATGTAAGTCACCGAGTCCACCTCTTGCTGGGACAAATACTGGACGCGTCCTTTCAACAGGTTGCATATGATCAGCGACAGCTGCCATCGTTGAACCGCCAGTTACGGTCACAACAGGGCCATCTTTGAATGAATCAATTAATAATGCAGCAGCTTCTTTACCTAATAGTTTCTTAACTTCTTTTGATTGATCAGCATCTCCTGGAACAACTTTAACCTGCTTTACAGGTAACTTTTGAACGAGTTGTCGTTCCATATAATTTAAGTCTGAACCTTCTTTTAACATTTGGTGATAGCTGTCGATAATCCCTCTGCCTTCAGATGTGACATACATCCCTCTTGAAGTGACTTTCACTAACTCATGTTCATCTAAAAATTCGATTTCACTACGAATTTGGCGTTCCGTTTTATTTAATCGTTCTGCTAAAGCTCGACGCCCAACAGGCTCAGTATCAGAAATCGCCTTTAAGATGTTATAACGCGCATCCATTTTACGTAATAAGTCTGGAACTAACTTTTGTTGAAACTCAAATATTCGATGCAAAGACACATCACCTTCCCACAAGACAGTCACACTTATTTAAGACAAAGCATGTTCAAACAGGCGACAACTATTCACGGACATTTAATGACCACTAGTTAGTCGCAAAACGTCCCAATCATGTCAAAAAAATATTCTACATAAAGATTAGCAAAAACAAGAACATTTAGCAAACATTTAAGTTAAATGTTCTTGTAGAAATTGCTCTAACGTCGCAAAAGATATCTCTTCAGCCGAGATCTCCATATCACCCGCTTTTACAACTGGAATGTGTAGAAAATACTTTTCTAATAAATCGTCATTTTTATAAATGTTTTGTTCGACAATTGTGAACTGATAATCCATTTGTAAAATTTGCAGCAGCTGTTTGACGTCTTCGCATAATTTGCAGTTGTTTTTCGTGTAGAAGTAGATGATGGATTTTTTTTCATTCATAATGATTCCTACCTTTCGAAGCTAAACAAAGTATATCATCCTATGATTTAGATGACTATTCATGTGTTCCATAATAGAGATTACCTGTAGCTTCTTCTATTAAACATATTTATTAAGATGTTGCTTGCATCTGGGGAGATTTACAATTACATAAGTTAAATACGAGAAAATGACTTTCATTTTCATAACATGTTAAGGGTTTATGACGAGAATAATGGAGATATATCTTTCGTGTAGAATACCATTGTGACAATAATGATGAAATTGTAATATCTAAAATTGAAAAAATGGAATAACTCGAAGGGACAGAGGTTCGAGCGTTAGTTTTTCACGTGAATTAAGTGTATATAGCCAATATCTCTGATCGTTTTGTTATCACAGGCATTAACTTCAATTATTCAAATAAATCATTTGAGTAAGTAAAAGTATTGATTAAATCACCACTCACTTTCACTCTATTATGAGGTTTGCTTGGTATGTCACAAGTCAGAAGGGTTAACTCATCCTTGCCACGATCATTGATTAATTCTGTTTCATTTTCCAAAACAATTTCAGGGTCATACAATTCATACTCGTAGACAGTTTCTTTATCCGTTACATAAACAATATCACCTTCTTGCAACCTAGGAACATCATGGAATAACAAACCTTCTTCCTCCATTCTATGTCCAGCTAAGGCATAATTCCCTTCCCCTATCTCATCATATTCTCGCATTTCCCCTGCACCATGTAATAAATTTATTTCATTCACACTTCCGTAGATTGGTAACTTCAAACCTGTCCTTGGAATATACAAAAATGCTACAGGGTTTCCTTCAAAATTCATACTTCTTATTACATCAAGGCTACTTGGTAATTCATTTACTTCTTCGTTTTCATTTCTTATGTTACGGTTTTCATTTAATTCATCACTGTCCAAATTATCCATTTCATTTAGAGAACTGTTTATATTGTGATTGACGATGTAATTTTTCAAGAATGGTGTTGCAATTAATAAACTCCCCATTAAAACAAGAAGTATAACAATGAGGTTTCTCCATTTTTTCATTAGCTTCGCTCCTTTTACAAAAGCCTAGCCACTAATGGCTAGGCCTTTGTTATAGGTCATGTATTATTCATTAGACTGTTTTCTTCTATTTGATAGAATCACTATTGTACCTGCTAAGGCAATTAATATAGCTCCAAGTGTAATTGGTAGAGTACTAGAGCGATCTCCTGTTCTTGGGAAAATTGATTCGTCACTTTCTGACTCTACTAATTCAGCAATCTTTGTATTAGTTATCTTAAATCCTTTCTCTGTTTCATCAATCGTTACATCGTATCCCTCAACCGCAACCTCTTCGACACTATAGGTATGCTCTTTACCATTTTTATTATATTTTTCTAAATCCATAAAAACGTAGGACCATTGATCATCTGCTGAAACATCCACAGTTTTTATGATTTCCCCATCTCGTAACAAGTTAATGGTAATAAACTCAGGTCTATGTGCAGCTTCATCTTCTTTCCAAACCTTATTTACTTCAATTGACTTTAACCCAGAACGTGTATTTGTAATGTCGTATCCAGTTATTTCTGATACATATCCAGCTACATCTTGTTCTTCAACTGTATATTTATAAGGAAGACCCTCATCATCATATTGATCAAGCTCTGTAAAACTATATGTCCATTGATCATCTGCTGTAACTGTGGCTGTATCGATAACTGTGCCATTTTGTAACAGATCCACTTTAATTGATTTTGGTCTGTCTTCTGAATTGTCATCTTTCCACGTTTTAGTACCTGATACGTCAACTTCTCCAACACGTAGGTTAGTAATATCAAAACCGTCTATTGATGTTTGATAACCTTCTACTGGATTTTCCTCAACAGTAAATTGATATGCCTTGCCATTCTCATCATAAGCTTCTAAATCCTCAAACGTATATTTCCAATCGTTTGCTGATGTTAAATCTACTGTTTCAAAAAGCTCTCCATTTCTTAATAGTGTTACTGTTATAGAATCTGGTCGACTATCAGATTCACCGTCCAACCAACTTTTAGTCACTTCAATCGATCTTTGTTCGGACCGTGTATTCGTAATGTCAAAACCGTCGACGTCGACTTCTGACTCATAACCAGGTACTTCTTGTTCGTTTACTGTATATTCGTAAAGAACACCTTCTTCATCATATTTATCAACGTTTGTAAAACTATACTCCCAGTTTTCCTCAGCTGTTACTTTCGTAGTATCTACAACTGTACCATTTTGCAATAAGTTAACTTTAATAAACTCTGGGCGATCTTCTGGATTATCATCTTGCCACGTTTTCACTCCAGAAATGTCAGTATAGCCTACACGAACATTTATAAGATTGTATCCATCTTCATCATCTTCATTTCTTTCATAACCTTCCACTGGTTCTTCTGTGATTGTGTACTCGTAAGAAACGCCTTTTTCATCAAATTCCTCTAAATCTGTAAACTGATACTCCCAATTGTTTTCTTCTGAAACAATTTCAGAGTCAACTTCTTCTCCATTTTGTAAAAGATTAACCGTTATTGACTCAGGCCTATCAGAGGAATTGTCATCTTTCCACGTTTTGGTTCCTAAGACATCAGTTGTTCCTACTCGAAGATTTGTAATATTAAAACCGTCTATTGTTGTTTCATAACCTTCTACCGGCTCTTCTTGAACAGTGTATTCATAAGCTATACCATTTTCGTCATATTGATCTAATTCTGCAAAACGATAATCCCAATTATCTTTTTCAGAAACCTCAATTGAATTAATGACTTCTCCATTTTGTAGAAGGTTAATCGTGATGGACTCCGGACGATCAGATGAGTTATCATCCAGCCAAACCTTATTTCCTTCAACTGAAGTTGTTCCGACACGTAAGTTAGTTATGTCGTAACCATCTACAGTTGATTGATAACCTTCTACTGGTCGTTCTTCAACCTGGTAGACAAATTCATTAAGTAAGTCATCAGTTTTTGGTATATCCGTAAAGCTATACGTCCAATCAGTCTGTTCACTCACTTCAACTGTTTTATAGACATCCCCATCTTGCAAAAGGTCAACCTTAATCATTTCTGGTCGATCTTCAGAATCGCCATCTTTCCATGTCTTCTCGCCACTAATTGTTTTAGTTTCAATCGCTGTGTTGTTAGCAGTAACTTCAACTGTTTCGGTTGCCTGTTCTCCAATAGAAAACGAAATAGGTTCTTCATCTAGTAAATACCCATCCGGTGATTCTGTTTCGATAAACTGATAATCGCCTGGTTCCAACTGTTCTACGAAAATACGTCCGTTTTCATCAGTTGTGTATGTGCCAATAGATGAAGACTCTCCTACTTGATACAATTCAAACACTGCACCTTCTAATGTTTCCTGGCTCTCTTCATCGATTTTTGTCAACTCAACTTGATGAATAATTTCTTTATTCGTTACTTCTAATTCCGTTACGTCTTCATCAACAGTTACTGTCTTTTCGTCACTAATTCCAACGACATAACCTTCAGGAGCTGTTGTCTCTTTTAAAATGTAATCATCATATAATAAATTGTTAAAAGTAACGATTCCTTCTTCATCTGTTGTTTCAGTACTTAGTAATGTTTGACCTGATGAATCATAAAGTTCAAATACAGCACCTTTCAACGTTTGTGAGCGGTCATCATAGTCAACTTTTGTAATTTCTAAACTTCCGACTTCACCATCAATGCCACCACCTATATTAGATAAATCAATCTGATTTGAATAAGAATCATCAGTTTCGACTTGCGTTGTTTCGTTAGCTAAAAACTTAGCATCATTGGAGATATTGCCATCATCTTCATATAAGATATATGTGTCGTATTCCAGTACATAAGCACGGTCAACTGTTTCTTCAGTAAAATCGATCACAAATGTCTGTTGACCATTATCATCCTCAGTAACATTTAAAGTGTAATCTTCACCTTCTTCTAGAAGATGATCAGAATCTTTAGTAATACCTGCTTCTGACACAGTCGTTCCATAAAGGTTAATTGTATCTTCTAACAGCGCTTGATTGATACTTGGTGTATCTTCAATTCGAAGATCTGTTACTGTTGACTGTGTGAAGTTAATATTTACATCCCAATTAACTATTCTTGGGTTCTCATCGTTTTGTGAAGCGTCTTTGTTCGTATACTCCCCACCATGAACTGGCTGTACAGACGCTTCCAATTCGTTTACAACTTCATTGTCATCTAATAAGGTGGCTTTATTATCGTAACTACCTTCTACTAACAAATCATTTAAATCTGTTGTATATTCGATGACATATGGTGAAGTAATATGACCTAATTCCACTCTAAAACCAGGTTCATCATCAGAATTAGTTACTTCAGTTATATTTGCAGTAGTTACTTCATTACCTTTGTCATAACCATTGGCATCACCTGTTAGTTCCATTTCATAAACTTTAACATTCTCTATATCAAAGTTTTGTTTGCCTAAAATGAAGTCTTCAACAATTGCATTTTCAACAGTCGTTTGATTATAATTAACGCCAATTGTCCATGTGATTTCTTTAGTTACTGGATTATAACTAGCACCTTTAAAGCCATTGTTTTTTGTGTATTGATCTGGATCAAATGTTGCGCTTCCTTTTTTATCGATTACATCTGATCCGTTTTCTGGAATCCACTCAAGTGTGGCCTGATTCGTATATGTCACATCATTTGGGTTGACTTGATCGAAATCAATCTTTGTAGTGTAGGTTATATTGACTTCTTGTGTAATTTCTTGGTTAAAATCAATCTCAATCTTTCTTTCATTCTCATTAAAAATATATGTGTAATCATCGATGGTTTCTCCACCATGCGTAACAACAACATCTTTCGGCGTAAATCCTTCAGGTAAAATGTCTGTAAACGTGACACCTTCCATAACGTGTTCATCTCTATTGATTAAAACATGCCAGTCAGTTTCTTTAGCTTCATAATCAGTATTACCGACGTGTGATTTAATCAATATACCTTGGTGAATATCTCTACTACCTTCATATTCATTTTCAAATTCATCAGAGATCGTATTTGTAATTGTTTCATTTCCATCAATTCGTTCGATGGCAGTTGTTTCATAAACTATTTTATAGGCATGGTTAATGTCTTTGTTAAATTGAAAGTCAAAACCACTATCTGTCTCCTCAACCGTATAGTCCTCAGAGCTTACTTCGTTAGTACCTATCTCTTTCCCTGTATCGGGGTCAATTTCCACTCGCAACACACCAAGACTATCATTAACAAATTGCTGGTTTTCACCGAAAACATCTGTTAATTTAGCTTTATCTTCAGCAATATCTTTTTCATCATAGTTATACTTAACTTCCCACTCGATTGTTTGAGCTACATTGTCATAATCAGTTGAACTCTTCTCAAGTGGTTGACCACGATTAACGTCAACAGATGCTGAAGCACTGACAGAGTCTACATTATCGCCATTTAAAGTTGCCTCATTACTATAACGATCACCAGTGTTGTCGTTGATTTTCGTATCATAAACAATTCTGTAAGCTGAATCGATATTACCGAGATTTAGCGGGAATGATTCACCAAAGTTATGATTTTCTATTAATTCAGTTTTGCTTTCATCAATAGTCCCATCAGCATTCATATATAGCATATAAACATCTAACGTACCATCAACAAAAGAGTGCTCGCCTTCGACAACATCAACAAGTGTCGCATTATTAATTTCTTGTAAATCTTTATTAAAATCAACTGTCCAAGTTACAGTTTCTGTATTATAAGATTTATCAGGTACACCATCCTTATCGATTGATGAACTTGAGGGAATAAACTTAATTGGATAAGTTATGTTACTTTCTCCTTCAATTGGAAAGTTAATCTCTGTCTCTGCTGCCCCCTTATAATGGGCATCAAACTCTGATTCTAAGTTAATATAACCTGATACATTGGAGTTGTCCTCAATTTCATTGTTGAAGGTTATTACAATCTCGTTATTATTTGTTACTACAAATGACCCGAACTCTACCCCCGCTTCATTATGTAACGGTGTAGACTCTGGGTTAGCTAAAACATTGAACACTTCTGGAATTTCAATAGTATATGTGGATCCATCTTTATAGTCGTGTCCATCAGGTAAAGCAAAGTTATAATTTAATTCCACTTTAAACTCATCATATGGATTGTCTACAGTTATTTCTTCACCAGGATCTAATGTAGTAAACTCACCGTTTTCATCTAACATAGAAAGTTCTACATCTGTAATAATATTTTCTTCAATAACAGTTCCTTCATTTGAAGATAAAACTTGCTGATTTTCTAAGTATTCTGTGTTATTTTCGTCTGCATCTTGTTCTTCTGCCTCTTTAGCCCCTGAGTCAATTGAGTCCTGTTCTTCCTCTAAAGACTCAGTTTGAGCAGTCTCTTTCTCTGCTTCTTCATCTTCTTCGTGTTTTTTATCTTCTTGTTCTTCTGAGGCTTCTTCATTTTCTTCCATTAAATCAACGACAGCTTTAATCGAAAACACCCCTTCTGATTCAGGTTTGTTTTCAATTTCTTCATTAAAAACAATTTCTACAGTGCCATCTGTTGATGCTGTAAAAATACCTACTTCATCCTTTTCTGATATAAGCATTCCGTTTTGATCTTCACTAATGCTCACATCATCAGGAAGATCAAAGGATTCAGAGTAACCATTAACAGCCTCTAATCCTTTCATAGACCAGCTAATCAAAATATTTGATTGATCAGTCTCTTCTTTATTTTGTTCTATCGTGATATCTGTAACCACACTCCGTTCTGCGCCTTGCGAACGTGTTTCACCATTAATCCCCAATCCAAATGTGAAAGATTGAAAGACTAATAGAAATGTGAAAAATAATCCTAAAGTTCTTTTCATTTTGTACTCCCTCTCTCTTCCAATTTCTACCTACATGCATTGCAGGTAAAACGCAAATAAGGATAGATTTACCAAAATAAAAATACTATGTATTCATGTACAAAAACTGTACATAAGATTTCAAAAAAAAGAGCGCTCAATACGAACGCTCTAGAACTTTTAGGATCATTTATTTTTTCAACCAACTCTTATACCAACTCTTAATCTTATCACTAGGCTCAACACCTAATTCTTGTTCAGACATATACTCAAGTTTCTCATAATATTTTATAACCGAGGCACTATAACCTGTAGTTGCACATGTTTTCATCAATTCGAAATACCCTTCTTCTTCTAAAGGGAATCGTTGATAAATATCTAAAGCATGCTCCATCGCTTTATCATAAGTACCATTTTCTCTATACCAATGAATCATCTTAATCTTTATATTAACCCATAAAAATCTAAGTCGCATTTGTTCGTAATTTAGCCAAATATAATCAAAGCCTTGCAAATAATCGCCTTTAAATAATTTAGCGACCCTCTCATATTGGTCGATTGTTTGCTCATCTATTGTATGGTTCTTCTCAATAAAATGATCAAAGACATCGACGTCCATTTGAACATCGTGTAATTTAACACTATAACCATCACCTAAGTTTAATACTTTAATGTAATCACTTAAACTTTTTAAAGTCTTTCTAACTTGATAAATCGTTGTGTATAATTGTGTAGTTGCTTTTTCCATTTCAAAATCTGGCCAAAAAATCTCAATTAATTCTGATTTACCCACCGTTCTATTTCGACAATGAATTAAATAATAAAAGAGTTGTTGAGCTTTAGATGTCCTCCATTTTAAAGGGATTTCCGTATCACCTTTATAAACTTTAGGCTCATAAAATAATTTAATGCTAATTTGTTCATTTTTTTGTTCCTTACTTTCAATAAGTTGTTTCTTTATTCGGTTTGTTGTTTTAGCAAGACGTTCTAATTTAACCGGTTTCAATAAGTAGTCTACAGCGTTTAATTCAAAAGCTTTCACAGCATATTCATTATAAGCAGAAACAAATACAATTTGTAAATGAGGAGTATGCTCTAACAATCTCTCGGCAAGTTCTATTCCATTTAAACCTCGCATTTCAATATCAAGAAATAATACATCTATATCACTTCCTCTTATTACGTCCTGGGCTTGATACGGGTCAGAAAACTTACCTAACACTTCATATTCTTCCGTTTGTAATAATTGATGTTCTAGATAATCTAATGCTAATGGTTCATCATCAATAAGTATAGATTTCACCTACCTCTCCCCCTATCGTTTTCTGAATCTAACTTATAACATAACATTGAAACCTTTTTTATATTAAAGAAGGTTGTCCCCTCACTTAACATTAACCTTTAATCTAGTAATCCCTTCCGCCTCGATCACTTTTATTATAAATATTAATAGCGACTATTGTACCTACTCCGACTATACTTCTAACTTCTAATTCTGTTTTAGAATACATTTTCAACCTTTTATTCGTATTAACTAATCCTACACCTTTAATATCATCAGAATTATAGATAGACTGAATAGTTTCTTGATCCATTCCTACCCCATTGTCTTTAACTACAATTCTTAAATAATCTTTTCGTTTAAAAACTTTTATCTCAATCTTCCCGCCATCAGCCTGTTTCATAACACCATGCTTAACTGCATTTTCAACAATAGTCTGTACCGTAAGTAAAGGGATGCTAAACTCTTTAGCACTATCGATATTCCAACTAACATTTATTTTATCACCAAATCTTACTTGTTCAATGTATACATAGGAACGAACAATTGAAAGTTCTTCTTCAACCGAGACTAATTCATTATAAGCAGAAAAGTTAAATTTAAATCTAAGAAGTTCACTAAACTCCTCAATTAAAGTTTTCATCTTTTCTATGTCCGTATTACTTAATGCGCTTATTGTATTCAATGTATTAAAGATGAAATGAGGTTGAATTTGAGCTTGCAGCCATTTTGATTCTAATTTCAACTGTTTTTCTGTAGATTTTTTTATGTTAACTAAACTGCGAACTCTAGCCCTTAACTCCTTTGCATTAACAGGTTTGGATATATAATCATTTGCTCCAACATTAAAACCTGTTACAACGTCTTTTGGATTGCTTCTTGCTGTTAGTAATAGAATCGGTATTTCTGTTTTGTTAAATTGTTCCCGAACTTTATTTGTTAGGTCATAACCTGATAGATCTGGCATCATGACATCCAAAATAAGAAGATCCCATTCTTTCATGTTCAATTCTTTTAGTAAATCACGACTATGTTGAACACTTGTGAGTTCATAGTTTTCTTCTGAAAGTACTGATTCTATTACGTTTAAATTAATAAAGTCATCATCTATAATTAAAATATTTGCATCTTTATAAGAAGATTGATTATTTTGTTTTAAATGCTCAGAGCTCGTGTTAAGTGGGTTTGAATTTACCGTTAAAGTTTGTTCTCTACTGAGTTCATATGGTTTTTCATGACTAACACTTAAAGTAAAAGATATCTCAGTCCCAACACCAGGTCTAGAACTACCATAAATGTCCTCACCATGTAACTCTACCAATTCCTTACTAACGCTCAATCCAAGTCCAACACCACTTTCTGAGTTGTTAATATTGTTCTCCCCTTGTTCATATGGTTGAAACATTTCATCAAAGGCTTCTGTGTTCATTCCATCCCCAGTATCTTTAACAGTAACAATTACTTTTTGTTGATCTGCCCTAGCACTGAGTGAAATTTCACCTTCTTTTGTAAATTTAACTGCATTATGAATTAAATTATAAAGAATTTGTATAACTCTATTTTCATCTGCATTTACTGGAGGCAAGTCGCTTTGAATTTCATTATTAAAAGTGACTTTGTTTTCATCTGTCACATAATAAAACATATCTAATACACCAGCAGCAATAGACTGAAGATAAAATGGCTTTTGACGTATAGTGGGTTTTGTTATTTTCAGATTAGCCATATTGAATAAATCATCTAACAGAAAAGATAATCGATCCCCGACCATTAATACTGTTTCTAATTCTTTTTGACTTTTTTGATCAATCACACCTTTATTTCTATCTAGAGTGGTCTGTGTTAAATTCAATATGCCGTGAAGAGGATTTCGTAATTCATGTGAAGTCCTGGCTAGAAACTCATCTTTTTCTTCGCTAACATTCCTTAACCTTGAGGCTTGTTCTTTTGACTTGTTATACATATTGAAATACCTAATAAACCACATAATTGTGAAACACCCAATCATTATAATTAAATCGATTGGATAAAAGAACACATTAACTCCAAGACTATTCCATACTCCCCACCAAAGATAACTGTTCAATAAAGCCACCAATGCGAACACGATCCATACTGTGTCTTTTCTTTGCAAATTCTGTACTTTGAACATACTTATTATTACTAAAACGAGTGTCACCATGAGTAATGTATTAAAAACATCTTGAATTTGAAATAAATCGGTTAATGGAAGTGCTAAGATGGTAATTAGTGAAACTACACAAATAGTAAGTACTACTGTATGTATTATTTTCTGAGACTGCCGAATAACCCTTTCACAATCATCCCTAGTGAGAAAATCATACCAGTGGATGCTAAGTTAGCAACTCTTATATTCCATTCATAATCAAGTTGAAACCAATAGGTTAATAGCTTTTCATCACTCCCAAGAGAATGAGTCACAATCGCACAAAGAATCAAAAATGAAGCATTAATAAAAGTTCCGTTCCGTTCATTAACAAAAAATAGACCAATTGCAAAGGTAGCATATATGAGAAAAGCGACCATAACAATTAATTGCATTGAATATGATATAAGGTTTTCTGACCTAACTTGAGAACTTTCCCCAAATTTAATAGAACGAGCAATCCCTCCCTCACTCGGGTCAATGTAATTAGCTACTTGTAACATTATTTCAATAACCCCATCTTCATCAGCTGTAAAAGAAGCTGTATATGGTATGTTTTTTGCAAAATATTGACTCTCGCTTTCAGATACTTGTCCAGATTTATCTATCAATCTACCATTAACATATAACTGTGAAGCATTCCTAACACTAGGTACAACAAGACTAAATACATCTTCATCGTTTTCTTCAACAATAATTCTCAATGTATATGTACCATAGTAATCAAGCGAACCATTTGACTTACGATCATTCCAATCACCAGGAACATTAACTAAGTTGAAATGTCCCCTTGTTTCAGTTTGACCACTGGTAGCTAACTTACCGGGGAGAAAACTCCACTCACCATCAAGGTCAATTGTTTCACTTGATAAACCATCCCAATCTCTTAAATCTAACTCTCCTTCGCTAATTAATGGTTGACCATCAACATCATTATGAAATACTGCTAGCCAACCAAGCCTTAAAGCAGACAATAAAATTATAAATAAAACGACTAATAGTATTAGTTTTTTTCTATTAATATTTTGATGAGGCATTTGGCAAATACTCCTTATATCTTGTGTAGTAAATTATGTTGTTACAACCAAAAACTACGTAAATTAACACGTTAAATTACGTTCATTATAACTAATGATAGATTATAAAAAATCTTTAATCAACCATTTTTTCAAAAAGTTTACAATATTTTTACTACCTCACCAGTTGTAATTGAGTAATGCGCCAAGACTTATATAGGTCGCTTGTACAAAACAATAAAATTAAAAAAATCGTGAAGTACCATCATATTGAAGGATGACTCCACGATTAATCTACCAAATTTTATATACATATTAGCCACAGTTTATGCTTCGAAAATTGCGGTGTTTAATGAAACTAATATTGTAGCAACTATGGTTTTGGTTAAGCCTCCCTCATTAGAAATCGTCACTCTTTTTTTAAATAATGGTTCTTTCATAAGAGAAGCCTTTATATCGCCTATATTATTTTTATGATCATCAAGTAATGTAGCTTTTTCCCCACCAACCCTCATATGCTTCTTGTTAATATAATAAGTCTGATCCATCACTCTTATTTCAAAAATCACCTCATTTGTTGCGAGCGTCTCTTTTGTTCGAGAAAGCATGACGACTCGCCCAATATGGTTTTCCTTATTATTATTAGATAGAATGATTTCCCAATTTCTTTTTTTATCAACTTTCTTAACTTCGATTAAGCTGACATCAATACCTTTGTAATTAACTTTGAATGAGTTTCTACCGATCAAATAAGTAAAAGGTTTAGTCGCGGTTAAATAACCTACTGGCTCTTTATTTATATAAATTTTTTGCTTAAAAAAAGTAGGCTGCAATGGTGAGTTTATAATGAATTCCATTAATAATATCTCCACTCGTAATTAGTAATTTTAAACTGATCAATATTATACTAGATAATAAAGCAGAGGCTGAGACATGCCAAGG
>NZ_AKIF01000018.1 GCF_000269905.1 Alkalibacillus haloalkaliphilus C5 | reverse complement strand
AAGTCGATGACCTCTTCAAATTGATCAGTCGGTCTGGCGATTCTAACTTGTGCAGCATTAAAGTCATTAAACTTCATATGTATTAACTCCCCTCGGTCATCTTTGTTTTGTTCATTGGTCTTTTCAACTTCTTCGAGAACCATAATTTGATCCTTAATGAGACATGTAATCACTTTTAAAGGTTTACTTTTCATATGAGGTTATGAGCAGTTATATTTATTTTAACAATTTTCAGAAACTATTTCTTGATAATTCGCTAAATTTTTACAAAAAAGAAGCAGAGTAAACTATACTCTGCTCCTATACTCACTTAATACTCTTTTATTATTGTTTCATTTTCTATTGAATAAACCTCATCAGCTACATTCCTTACAAATGTATGGTCATGTGAAACTAATATAACGGTTCCTTCATATCCTTCTAAGAAACGTTCTAAAGCTTCAGTTGAAACGACATCTAAAAAGTTCGTCGGTTCATCCAATATTAATACATTATATCTCCCTAAGAATAATTGTGATAAGACTAAACGTATAGCCTCCCCACCACTTAACTCATTCACTTTCTTCTTGAGGTCATTTCCAGCAAAGCTCATAGAGTTTAGAACAGCACGAATTTTAACCTCTTCGTAATCACTTTGATCTTTCATATATTCTAAAGCTGACTGTTCTTCTGTAAACTGATAATCCATTTGACCATAATATCCTATTACCGCTTTAGGAGACAGCGTAATTCCTTCACCGTTTTCTATAATATGATGGATTAATGTCGTTTTACCTGACCCATTACTTCCGGTAATTGCAATAGTCTTACCCAATGGAAATTGAAAGCTAGATTCATTAAGAAGATTTTTCTCTCCTGCTTTTAGAGTTAATCGATCAGCCATAATTGGAAATTGATTATGCAACTTCAATGCATTAGGTTGATGAAAACGGATCTTCTTTTCTGCTACTGGCGCATCAACTTCTTCTAATTGATCTATTCTTTGTTCAATAGCTTTCGCCGCTCGTTGAATTGATTTTTGACTTGTATCTTTTGATTTAGTCATAAACATTAAGTTGGCCTTTGCATTTACATCTTTCTTTGTTCTTTGACCATTAGCTTTAGTAACTTTCTCGGCTTTTTTCTTTTTGTCATTAGCTGCTTTTATCAGCCTATCTTTTTCTTTCAAATATTTTTCGTGTTGTTCTTGTTGCTGTTGTTTTTGAAGCTCTTTCTGTTCAACATAATCTGTATAGTTGCCTGTATACTCAGTTACCTTTCCTTCGTCTACTTCCCATATTTTCGTAACGAGTTGATCTAAGAGGTGTCGATCATGGCTCACAATGATAAGTGCACCATAGTAGTAAGTTAATTGATCTATAAAAAACTGAACCCCTTCTTGATCAAGGTGTGTTGTTGGCTCATCAAATAATAAACCTTCGTGGTAATGAGAAAATATTTGAGCGAGCTTTAGCCTTGTTTGTTCGCCACCGCTATAGTTTTGCAATTCTGTTTGCGGAATATCCAATTCACCTAAAAGCTTATAATCGACATCCGTTTCTAACGGATATGATAGTTGGTCAAAGTAAGCAAAATCAATAAAACGTTTAACATGACCTTGATCTGGTTCTATTTGTCCATTCATAAGTTTTAACAACGTACTTTTACCTGACCCGTTCTTACCAACTACTCCAATACGATCGAACTGGTGGACAGCCAATCGTGGGACATCTAAAACTACTCGATCTAAATATGAAACTTCTATATTTTCTATTTCAAGACAGACTTTTTCCATTATAATTCTCTCCTTTAATTAATAATTAGTTAGCGATTGGAATTTCGATAAAGTCAAATGCCATACAAAAACACAAGCTTCTGCTTGTGCGTGAGAGTAAGGGAAAAAGCTATCCCAATATCGAATTAAACTAAATTTAGGCAAAATAAAAAAGGCAGAACGTTCTGCCTTTTTTAAACATGACGTAAATTGTATGATTGTATACAAATAAAAGTATACAACCATACACAACGCTTATCGTCATAACTATATACATGCTCAAAAAGATTATTAAAAAAGGACAGACTAATCCCAATACTCTGATTACACAAAACAGAGCCTTTGAACTTATTAAATTACTGGTTCAAAGTTGGGAAACGTAGTCTGATTGATTGCATTTTTAATAATCCTCCTTAATTGTATTAACACACACACACTTAATATTATATGAAGAAAGAATCACGTTGTCAAAGTAACTTTTCCAATACTATGTTGCTTCAAATTTTTAAGATTATAACATTCTACCAATACAATTGACCTAATATTTCAAAAAAAGTAAAATCTAAAGAAATACTGCGTTTTATAACATACAGTAAAGCGACTGTTCATAATTTACATTTAGTGCAGTCAGTAAGGTGGGATTAAAATGAATATGATTGCATTGCTGACTGCAGTACTCGTCATCACTATTGGCCACTACACGGACAAATGGTTAAGAAACAAGCAAGTATGATATTAGAGATACATTCGTTGGTGTTTTAAGTTGGTTTAACAAATTACATATTGCGATTGATATTGGGATTGTCGTCGTTTTTGCTTTCTTCATACTTCAAACGACGTACCCAAACATTTTTTTCTTAACACTTGCATTGTTATTTGCGTTATTAACAGGAAGGCTGATTATGCACCTTTACTATGCTAAAAGTTCAAAAGAATGGATTCTAATACTTAATGAACTTGGTATGGTAATAGTGTTGTTCGGGTTATCATTACTTTTCACATTAGTATTGGGTCTTTAGATTTTCACATTAGGGGGATTGTTATTTTTGAATTATGTTTTTCAAGATGCTAAGACGAGATGGATTATTTTATGGAGTGTTTTAGCTTTTATAGGTTTAACGATATTTCTAAGTCTTATTAGAGTGCCACTAGAATACAGCACGTTAATTACTTCGTTCGTCGCTTTGTACCTTATTCCTCTCTTGTGGTTTAAGACGAAGTTGCAAGATGAAGGTTACCAACTCAATGACTTATTTCGCAAATCCGAGAGCAAGCTTTCAGCGAAAAGTTTTTCAAATGCGATTGTGTTTATGACGTTGTATAGTTTAGGTGCGATCACCATTGTCATTGCGATTGTGTGGCAATTTCTATCAGAAAACACTAGAACGTTTATTTTAGAAATCAACGAAGTCGAACCTACTTTTATGATTTTGTTATTAAATTTAGTGATGATCATCATTATTGCACCAATATTTGAAGAGATTATTTTCAGAGGATTTTTATTTGGGAGAATGAGCTATAAGTTTGGTTTAACAAAGGGTGTCATTATTTCCTCTGTATTATTCGGATTACTTCATGGACCAAACTTCATCGGGGCAACGTTAACAGGGGTTGTATTGTGTCTCATATTCATTAAAACAGGGAGCTTAATTATACCGGTTATTTTACATATGGTTTATAACATTTTTGCGCAAGCGACAGAAATGGTTCAAATCAATCTAGGGTACGGTGTACATTTACTTGAAGAACTAAGCTTTACAACTCTAGTTATTATTGGTGTAATTCTACTAACAATTGGCCTTGTATGGTTTATTTACTTCACAAGGAATAATTGGAGTTATGTGAGAACAACCCAATTTCCGATCGATTAATAAAAAGCAGTTAGACAGCATGTGGCTGTTTAACTGCTTTTTAGTTTAAGAGTTTATGCTTTTACAATTTTGATTCGATAGGATAAACAGTCTTTTAAAGACGATTTCGGATAATACGTCCATTCATCCCAGTCCATTGCTCCACCTGGGTACCAATCAACAATCTTCAGTCCTGCCTGAAGACACAAATTTTCGATTTCACTAGATTTGTAACAAGCTAATGATTGTGTGTAAGTGTCATGAGGTGCGCCTTCTTCCCACCACGTGTCGATCATTCTATGGTTTTCTTGGTCATAGTCATATTTTCGTAAAACACTTTTGGACGGATCAATAGACATCGTTTGTCCAGCTGCCTTTTTCCAATAAGTTGGGTTGTAAATATCGATCAACCCAACACCATTAAGCTTAAGCCACTGACTAATTCGCTTTAATAAATAGAGTTGTTCGTCATCACCATCAACTCCAAAACCGTCAATATACAATAAGACATCGAATGAATCATTTAAATCGACATCATAAAAACTAGCGCAAATTGACGTGACACCCTTAGGTTCGTCTTGCCTTGCGAAATCCACTAATTCAGGGACTAACTCAACAGTGGTCACGTCTTTTCCTAATGAAGCCAATGTTTTTGCGAGATGACCGTTACCAGCCCCAATTTCTAAAACCGACTGAAACGGCTGATTAACTTGTTGCTCAATTTCTTTAGCCAAATCTAAATAGTGCTCACTGTACTCATCCAAATAAGCAAACATCTCAAATTGACGTTTGTAAAAAGCTTTTACCCATTTTGATTCCATATGATAACCTCCTGTAATCTTGATTAAATTACAGGTCTAATTAGAAATTCAAAACTCCCATCGTATTCCCCTCACTTTACAACTTTCTAAAGATATAAATATTGAGAACAAATAAACCTATTAAAAGGATTCTAATCATCAACTGCTCCCCTAAGATTAAAATTAATGCCAGAAGTATAAGATTGATTGCTATTTCAAGTAGGTTTAAGAATATTGAATTGCCTTCATTAACTTGGTTAGAAACCGTTACTAATACAATTGAAATAAAAATTATAGCTAAAAGTACAACTGTGTTGATTTCGATTGCTATACTTAGAAAAGCTACCGTAATTAGTATTAGAATCCCTAAAGATAAATAGATATTCGGCTTTTTAACGATTGTCATTTGGACGACCCCATTCAAATTCTTCCATTTCAGTCTATCGTACAAGAAACAAAACGTGGTGGCAATATTTCTCAGTCAATTCTAATAAAACAAAGCACGCATTTGTTTACTTTAATTGTAATCACAAATGCGTGCTTTTTTAAATACTAGTCTATTAGATTATAATCGAAATCTATTTATTGGTTTCCGTTTTTCACTGATTGTGCAATGTTAACTGTACGTTTCGCTTGATGTTTAACAGCACCTTCAACATCTTCAACCATATTACCTTCTTGGTCGACTGTTACGCTCGTTCCGTATGGATTTCCTCCTGCTCCAAAAATAACAGGATCTGAATAACCTGGTGCAGCAATAATCGCGCCCCAATGCATCATAGACGTATAAAGTGATAATAATGTTGCTTCTTGACCACCATGTGGGTTTTGTGCAGAACTCATACCACTTACTACTTTATTAACCGTTTTACCACTTGCCCAAAGGCCGCCTTGCGTATCTAAAAATTGCTTCATTTGTGCAGGCAAGTTACCAAAACGTGTTGGTACGCTGAATATAATCGCATCTGCCCACTCGATATCATCTGAAGTAGCTACTGGAACATCTTTTGTAGCTTCAACAGTTGCTTTCCATGCTTCATTTTCATCAATTACAGACTGAGGTGCTAATTCTTCAACCTTCAACACTTTAACGTCAGCACCTGATTCTTTTGCACCTTCTGCAGCCCATTTAGCCATTTCGTAATTTGTTCCACCCATACTATAAAATACTACTGCTAATTTCACATTTGACATATCTTGACTCTCCTTTGTTTTTCCAAAAATTTTATCTAATAACCCCATAACGACACCTACTTTCATTATTTTTCAAAGAAACTAATGAAAGCACCTCCACCAGCTAAAAGGTTAATACTAATTTTAACCTCTAATTAATATTATAACTCGATTTTATCTTGAATTCAAGATAAATGCTTTTAATAAAAAAGCTCGGGTTAGTTAAACCAAACCGAGCTTTCAATATAACTTCTCTTATTTCGTACTTGTAAACCCACCATCGATCCTAATCACATCTCCATTAATATACGGTGCATCTGATGTAAGTAAGAATGTGACGAGTTCAGCTACTTCTTCAGGTGTTCCTAACCTTCTTTGAGGAATGCCTTGTTCTGCACTTTCTTTCATTTCTGGGTTATCCTCAAAATATTTCTTAACCATTGGTGTTTCGGTTGGCCCTGGTGCAATGGCATTAACGCGTAACCCATCTTTTGCATATTCAGCAACCATGCTTTTCGTCATGCCGACAATACCGTGTTTTGTAGCTGAGTAAGTGACGACTGTACTTTGGCCGATGACTCCTGCACTTGATGAAGTATTAACGATCGAACCTCCACCGTTTTTCACCATGACCTGAGCCACATAATGCATACCATACAAGGCTCCGAGCATATTAATCTCAACAATTTTATTAATTTCATCAACGTCTGTTTCCAAGAATAACTTTCCACTACCCGAAATTCCAGCATTATTAAAGAAATAATCAATTGTCCCATATTTCTCTACAGCTTGGTCAACATAATTTTTAACTTCTTCAGCTTTTGACACATCCGCTTTTACGAAAAAAGCATCAGCACCTGTTTGTTTAACTTGTTCAACAGTTTCTTGTCCACTTTCTTGATCGACATCGACAACTACTATATTAATTCCTTTTTCCGCCATCTGTTTGGCTGTTACTTGACCTAAACCACTTCCACCACCAGTAATAACGGCTACTTTACTCATTTGAAATACCTCCTTAAAAATACATCCATCATAAGTATTCCTTTTTTCACTGTCATTAAACAGGTGTGATGAGATAAATAAAAAAAGAGGAAACAGTATTCTGCTCCTCTCATCACCTTTTAGGAGATAATAAACTTTTTATCCCCTGTTATTTCATTGTTCTCTTCAAACTCATCAAGTAAAGCTCGAACTTCATCGGTAGAGTTTGTATCCATTAACTTGTTGCGCAGCTCTGCTGATCCGCGGAACCCTCGAACATATATTTTGAAAAAGCGGCGAAGTGGTTTGAACAACCTTGGCTCAAGTTCCTCTGAGTATTGATCATGAAGGTCGAGCTGCAACCTTAGAAGATCAAGTAATTCATCACTTGTATGCTCTTTTTTCTCTTTTTCAAAGGCAAACGGATTATGGAAAACACCGCGTCCGATCATGACGCCGTCCACACCGTATTTTTCTACAAGTTCAAGCCCTTTTTGACGATCTGGAATATCACCATTGATCGTCAATAACGTATGCGGAGCTACTTCATCACGGAGCTTTTTGATTTCGGGAATGAGCTCCCAGTGAGCATCTACGTTACTCATCTCTTTTTCGTACGCAGATGGATAGAAAGATTGACAATATCTTGTTTAAGAACGTGCTTCAGCCAGTCACGCCATTCCTCTACCTCTGTATATCCAAGTCTCGTTTTCACACTTACTGGTAAGCCACCAGCTTTAGCCGCTTGAATAATGTCCGCTGCAACGTCTGGGCGACGGATTAGCCCACAGCCTTTTCCTTTTGGTGCCACATTAGGAGCTGGACATCCCATATTAATATCAATACCTCTGAATCCTAGCTCAGCCATACCAATACTCATTTCTCGGAAATACTCAGGCTTATCTCCCCAAATATGAGCGACAATCGGCTGCTCGTCTTCTGTGAAAGTTAGACGACCACGCAAGCTGTCTCGCCCTTCTGGGTGGCAGTAGCTTTCTGTATTGGCAAACTCCGTGAAAAACACATCTGGTCTAGCCGCTTCGCTTATAACATGACGGAATACGACATCCGTCACAGCTTCCATTGGTGCAAGTACGAAAAACGGTCGTGGTAACTCATGCCAAAAATTATCTTTCATCTCAATTCGACCCCTTTCCTACAACGATTCTCTTGTCTATTATTGAAACGTTAAGGTTCCCCTAACGATATTATAGTCTTTCAACCATTATATACTTTAATAGGTACAAGAGAAAAGTGCAAGGTAAATCAGTTAAGATATTCATCCGTTTATTTCTAGATCATAAAAAGAATTTTTGGTTAACTTTCTGCTCTGACATCGTGTCATATTTAGTCTCCTCGGCAATATATTTAACCAAATGTCTATGATCTGTCTGATTAAGTGTAACCGATGCATTGTCGATTCAAGAAGAAGCTACTATACGTTATCCTTTGTTCCGTAACGTCTGTTTGACTTCCTTCATAACGTAATGCATATCCCCTTTAACAATTAATCACTTGCTAATGACGCTTAAAATTCTTAAGACTTGGAAGAATAAAGGGGGAAGTGTCCTTTTTTAGAGATACTCGTTCATTATTTTGTTGCTTAAAATCAATGTTGGTGATAAAATTTAAATTATTAATCTGACAAAACAACTATGAATTGTAAGGATTAGGAGGATGGAGAATTTGAGAAAGTTTTTATCGATTTTATTTATATCAACAATCGTATTGCTTGCAGCTTGTGGTACTGCAGATGAAAACGCATCACAAGGTGATACGTCATCAGAGGCAGAAGAAACTGGCGAATCTGCCAATGGAGAAGATACGTTGTGGCAAGATGTTCAAGAAGCTGGCAAACTTGTCGTAGGGACATCAGGAACATATGCACCAGTCACTTATCACGATGAAAATAACGAACTTACTGGTTTTGATGTTGAAGTGATGCGTGAAATAGGGGAACGTTTAGGAGTAGAAGTCGAATTTAGTACGATGGATTTCGATGGGATCCTTCCTGCGTTAAGGAATGGACAAATTGATATTGCTTCAAATGATTTTGCAATTACTGAAGAACGTGAAGAAATTTTCACTTTTACAGAACCTTATAAGTTTTCGTATGGGTCGGTTATTGTTCGTTCAGACGATATGGGGCATTTCGAATCAGCCAATGATTTAGAAGGAGTTCCAGTTGCACTTGGTTCTTTAACAAGTAACTATGCGGTTTTTGCAGAAAATATTGGCGCTGACGGGACCGCTTATGACGGTGGTGTCGATGCTATTTTAAGAGATATTATTAATGAGAATCAAGATGCCTACTTAAATGATGTGCTTGTCTTGCATCGAACATTGGAAGGGTTTGATGATGACCGTCTAGCAGTTGCTGAACAAGTAAAGTTTCACGCAACCGAAAGTGCATTCCCAATGCTAAAAGGAAATTATTCATTGAAGGAAGTCATTGATGAAGTTCTGCAAGAAATGAAAGAAGATGGTACAGTTGCAGAATTGTCACAAGAGTTCTTCGGAGCAGACGCATCTGAGCCTGTCGATCAAGATGAGGTAGTTAGTTTAGAAGGAAACTAAGGATGGTAAGGGAGGTACAAGGTTGTCCTTGTATCTCTTTTTATACTTATGATTCACGTGTTTGGATTGAAAAGCAATGTTGGAAAGGAGGCTTATGATGATTGAATGGTTTAAAGATATTCATTGGGAGCATCTTTATGATCCACAATTAGCGTGGGATTCTCTCCCATTTTTATTAGATGCTGCAAAAATCACACTTTTTATCGCATTAATTAGTATGTTTTTGGCGCTTATATTAGGATTGTTTTTAGCTATGGCGCGAATGTCAAGTTTTTGGTTTTTGAGGTGGCCAGCTCGTATTTATATTTCATTTATGCGTGGAACTCCACTACTTGTTTTTTTATTTATTTTATATTACGGCTTGCCGGTAATTGGTATTCAATTTGATAGTCCAATCACCGCAGGAATTGTTGGAATTAGTTTAAACTTTGCCGCTTACAATGCTGAGGTCATTCGCTCCGCATTAATGTCTGTTCCAAGAGGACAATGGGAATCTGCAGCAGTATTACAGATGGGATACTGGCAAACGATGCGAAGAATCATTATTCCTCAAGCGACAAGAATTGCTTTACCTCCAACCTTTAATATTTTTCTCGATGTTGTCAAAGGTACATCTTTAGCATCTGTCATTACGGTTCATGAACTATTGTACGGGGCACGTCTCATTGCTGGAAGAACGTATGAAAGTATGACGATGTACATAACCGCAGCCCTTATTTATTGGGTCATCTGTATTATTATTGGTCACTTCCAAGAACGGTTAGAAAAACGTTATAACCGATATTTAAATAAAACTTAGAAAAGGGGCTGTTTGTCATGATTGATGTGAAACATTTAAAAAAATCTTTCGGTGAGAATACTGTCCTCGAATCGATTGATTTTAGTGTTCAAAAAGGGGAAGTTGTATGTTTAATTGGCGCTTCTGGTTCCGGAAAAACGACATTGCTCCGTTGTTTAAACCTATTAGAAGTACCTAATTACGGTTCCATTACTATTGGGGATAAAGCGGTAAATTTCAGTGGAAAGAAACTTGAAAAAAAAGAAATGAAAGAGTTACGTAAATACTCTGGGATGGTCTTTCAAGGATTTCATTTATTTCCGCATAAAACGGTCATTGAAAATATTATTGAAGCGCCATTAATCGTGCAAAGAAGGAAAAGAGATTCTTTAGTTATAGAAGGTGAAAAACTTCTAAAAAAAGTAGGGATGTTTGAACATAAAGATAAGTATCCTGATTCATTGTCGGGAGGACAACAACAGCGTGCTGCCATTGCCCGATCTTTAATGATGAATCCTGAGGTCCTATTATTTGATGAACCGACGTCGGCGTTAGACCCTCAATTGGTTCGAGAAGTACTTCGAGTGATAGAGGCATTAGCTAAAGAAGGGCAAACGATGGTGATCGTCACTCATGAAATGAATTTTGCAAAAAGAGTGGCCGACAAAGTATTTTTTATGGATGAAGGATATATTATAGAAAGCGGGAATGCAAAAGATGTACTTGAGACACCTAAGAAGCAAAGAACGAAGGAGTTTTTGCATTTATTAAGTGAATAATTAGGAAAAACTTGTAGAAAAAACGAGGGAACCCCTGATAAAGGGATTTCCCATTTTTCTTCACACGCTCTTACAAAACTTTTTTCTCATTATTCCGGGTGTTTTCACAAAACTTTATTCTACTTACAAAACTTTATTGTGTGGCTACACGGCTCTCTCGACCATTGCCACACTCTCAATATGATTACTTTGAGGGAACATATCAACAGGTTGGATTTCTTTCGTTTCAAAACCGCCTTCAGATAAAATTTTCAAGTCGCGTGCTAAAGTTGATGGATTGCACGAGACGTAAACGATGCGCTCTGGCTGCATGTCGATCATCGCTTGAAGTAATTCTTCATCACAACCTTTGCGTGGTGGGTCGACGACAATTACATCAGGGTTTAACCCTTGTAATTTCCACCAAGGCATCACTTTTTCTGCTTGCCCGACGTAAAACTCAGCGTTATCAATATGATTTCTTTTCGCATTTGCTTTTGCATCATCAACAGCTTGTGGAACGACTTCAACACCGTAAACTTTCTTCGCATGTTGGGCTAAAAACAGTGAAATACTGCCAATTCCACAGTAAGCATCGATGACCGTTTCTTGCCCTGAAAGTTGGGCGTATTTTAACGCTTGATCATATAGTTTTTCTGTCTGTTCTGGGTTCACTTGATAAAATGAATGAGCAGAGATTGCGAATTCTAAGTCATGAATTTTATCAATAATCACATCTTCGCCCCAAAGCGTTTTAGACTCTTGCCCCATAATAACGTTTGTCTGTTTTGGGTTAACGTTATGAATAACCCCTTTAATATTCGAATCAAGCTGTTTGATTTTCTCAATTAGCTCTTGCTTGTGTGGTAAGTCTTTCGTTTTTGTCACGATCACCACCATCACTTCATTTGTGTGGTAACCCGTTCTTAACACTAAGTGACGGATCACGCCTTCATGTGTTTCTTCGTTGTATGGTTCAATTTCTAATTCATCGATAATAGCACGCATTTCGCGAACAACTTTGTCATTTGATTCACTTTGAACTGGACATGTATCCATATCAATAATGTTGTGACTACGTTTTTGATAAAAGCCTGTAATCACTTTACCGTCCCTTTTTCCTACTGGGATTTGTACTTTGTTACGATATGCCCATGGCTCTTCCATACCGATTGTTGGGTGGACTGGCACGTCTGGCATTTGCGCTATTTTCTTCATGACATCTTGTACTTGTTTTTGTTTCATCGTTAGTTGGCGTTCATATGTCATATGTTGAATTTGGCAACCACCGCATTTATAAAATACGTCACATGGTGGTTCAATCCGGTCTGGGCTTTTTTCGTGTAACTCAATTATCTTACCAAAGGCAAGGTTCTTTTTCACTTTGATGATTTTCACTTTCGCTTGCTCACCTGGTAATGCGTATGGAACAAATACAGGGTAGCCGTCAATTTTGCCTACTCCATCACCTTCATGTGTAAGATCACTAAAAGTTAAATCGATAAATTGGTTTTTCTTTACTGGTGCGTTTGCTTTTCCCATGTTTTATCCGTCCTTATGTTAGTCTTTTAACATTATAGCTAAAAGGATTGTTAGATTAAAGTAATTACTATTTTAAACAGAAAAAAGGAGCCTTCATTCATTAGGCCCCTTTCCTTATTCTTTCGGCAATAAAAACTCAATATGCTGATACAAGTTTTCAAATGTACCTGGTAGTTTACCACCATATTCACCGTCTAAGTTAACTTGAACATCTTCTTCTGTTTCGACTGTTACTTTTTTCGCATGTGTGTAAATGATGTTGTCATCGTGGATATGGTTGCCTTTTAAAGCTTTGTTAGCTAACATAATGAACTCTGCTATATTAGTAGATTTCAAGATTAATAAATCAAAATAACCGTCATTCATCTTAGCATTTGGAGCTAGCTTTTCGAAACCACCAATTGAGTTCGTATTAGCGATTAAAAAGAGCATCATATCCCCTTCAAACACTTCGCCGTCATACTCAATTCGAGCATGTGTTGGACGAATTGAAGGTAACATTTCGACCCCTTTTAAGTAATAAGCTAACTGACCTAATGCTGTCTTGAGTTTACTAGGCACTTCATAAGTCAATTCGGTAATTTTACCGCCACCGGCAATGTTCATAAAGTGATGGCCATTAACTTTCCCGATATCAAGATTTTTCGCTTGTCCATCAATGATAATATTCATTGCTTGTTCAACATCACGCGGAATTTTAAGTGCTCGGGCAAAGTCATTCGTTGTTCCCATCGGTATAATACCGAGCTTCGGGCGGTAAGGTTGTTTTGCCATACCATCAACGACTTCGTTCACTGTGCCATCACCACCAGCAGCAACAATTAAGTCAAACTGCCGTTCACAAGCTAAAGCGGCTGCATCAGCTGCGCAGCCTTCCCCAGTTGTCGCATGAGCGGATGCTTCATAGCCCGCTTCTTCTAAACGTATTAACACATCAGGAAGCGCCTTTTTCATCGCTTCCCGACCTGAAGTAGGATTGTATATTACACGAGCTTTTTTCATATTCTCACCTTCGTTCGCATTCTGTTATCTTTACTATACTCCGAAAGCTTCGAAAATGGAAGTATTTGCATTTACACCCACTCTAAAATTTCTAAACGATTGCCAAATGGGTCTTTTGTATAAATTCGGTTCGCACTAGGCAGTTTGTCATCTTGTTCATACTCAACGTTATACTCATCTAATCTTGTCATTAACCCTTCTAAATTGGCAACTTCTAAAGCTGGATGAGCTTTCTTTGCTGGGGAAAATGGTTCTTCAACGCCGATATGAAGCTGGTGATCACCGAGTTTAAACCAAACGCCACCACGTTTCTTTAAGTCTTCTGGTTTTTCAAGTTCAGGTAATCCAAGAATTTCTCCAAAAAAGTGTCTTGCTTCATCTTCTGAATGTCTAGGTGCAGCTAATTGTACATGATCTAACCTTTTTACTGTAAATGTCATTAGCGTTTCCCCTCTCACCTATCTGAAATGAATTATCTTTTTTCTATTTCTTCAACTAAAATCTTGTTAACCATTGGTGGGTTGGCTTGACCTTTAGTCTTCTTCATGACTTGACCGACTAAGAAACCTAAAGCTCGGTCTTTACCATTTTTATAGTCGACGATTGATTGTTCGTTTTCATCGAGGATTTCTGTAATAATACCTCGTAATTGACCTTCGTCTGAAATTTGAACAAGTCCTTGTTCTTTAACAATCTTCTCAGGATCGCCGCCATTTTTCACAAGTTCAGTGACGACTTTCTTCGCTAATTTAGAAGATAGTGTGCCTTCTTCAATAAGCTTTACCATTTTCGCCAATGCTTCTGGTGTGATCGGTAAGTCTTGAAGTTCAACTTGCTGCTTATTCATATAAGCCGAAATGTCACCCATTAACCAGTTCGTTGCTTGTTTAGCGTCTGCACCTTGGTCGATCGTTGCTTCAAAGAAATCAGACATTTCCTTCGTGTTCGTTAAAACACCTGCGTCGTATTCATCTAAACCTAGTTCATTAACATATCGCGCTCGGCGTGAATCTGGCAGTTCCGGAATGGACTGACGGACTTTTTCCTTCCATTCATCGTCAATGTAAAGCTTTACTAAGTCTGGTTCAGGGAAATAACGATAATCGTCTGACCCTTCTTTAACACGCATTAAGATTGTTTCTTTCGTCTTTTCGTCATAACGACGTGTTTCTTGTAAAATTTCGCCACCTTGACGAAGAACTTTTTCTTGGCGTACTTGCTCAAACTCAAGACCTTTTTGAACGAAGTTGAATGAGTTTAAGTTTTTAAGTTCTGTTTTAACACCGAACTCGTCTTGGCCGTATGGGCGAAGTGAAATGTTCGCATCACAACGAAGTGAACCTTCTTGCATTTTCACATCAGAAACGCCTGTAAATTGGATAATGTTACGCATTTTTTCTAAGTAAGCATAAGCTTCTTCTGGTGTACGAATGTCTGGCTCTGATACGATCTCCACTAATGGAGTTCCTTGACGGTTGAAGTCAACTAATGAATAGCCGTCATCACCGTGCGTTAGTTTACCTGCATCTTCTTCTAAATGAAGGCGCGTAATACCAATGCGTTTCGTTTCGCCATTAACTTCAATATCGATCCAGCCGTTCTCACCGATTGGTTGGTCGAATTGAGAGATTTGGTAAGCTTTCGGGTTATCTGGGTAGAAATAGTTTTTACGGTCGAATTTCGTGTCTGTTGCGATTTCACAGTTTAATGCCATCGCTGCGCGCATCGCATAGTTAACCGCTTCTTCATTTAAAACCGGTAAAACACCAGGATAGCCAAGGTCGATTGGATTAACGTTACTGTTTGGTTCATCACCGAACGCATTTGGGCTTGGGCTGAAAATTTTAGATTGTGTTTTTAACTCAACGTGGACTTCTAATCCGATAATCGTTTCGAAATTCATTACTTGGCACCTCCTAGTTGCGGTTTTTGTTTATGATGGTCTGTTGCTTGTTCATATGCATGAGCTACTCGGTAAACTGTACTTTCATCAAAGTGTTTACCGATAATTTGTAAACCGATTGGCATGTTATTTTCAGGGTGGAAACCACATGGAACAGAGATTCCTGGAACCCCTGCTAAGTTGACTGGGATTGTCATAATGTCGTTTGCGTACATCGTTAATGGATCATCGATTTGATCACCAATTTTGAACGCTGTTGTCGGAGCTGTTGGTCCAAGAACAACATCATACTCTTCAAAAATTTGATCGAAGTCTTGTTTAATTAACGTACGAACTTGTTGTGCTTTTTTATAGTAAGCATCGTAGTAACCTGAGCTTAGGGCGAATGTTCCTAACATGATACGGCGTTTAACTTCTTCGCCAAACCCTTCGCTACGAGACTTTTTAAACATGTCCATCATGTCTTCAGCGTTTTCAGCACGTTTACCGTAACGTACACCGTCGAAACGCGCTAGGTTAGCCGATGCTTCTGATGATGCGATCATGTAATAAGCGGCAACGGCATATTTTGAATGTGGTAATGAAACTTCATCCCACTCAGCGCCTTGCTCTTCTAATACTTTTAACGCTTGGCGTGCGCTCGTTTGAACTTCTTCATCGACACCTTCACCGAAGTATTCTTTTGGTACAGCGATCTTAAGTCCTTTTATATCACCTGTTAAAGCTTCGCTATACTTTGGTACATCAACGTTCGCGCTTGTTGAATCCATCTCGTCTTGTCCAGCAATGATTTCTAAAATACGTGCATTATCTTCAACTGTTCGAGTTAATGGTCCAATCTGGTCTAAAGATGACGCGAAGGCAACTAGTCCGAAACGAGATATACGTCCATATGTAGCTTCATGCCAACGACGCCACAGTATGAAGCTGGCTGACGTACAGATCCACCTGTATCAGACCCTAAAGCGAATGGCACTTGGCCTGCAGCAACAGCCGCTGCTGAACCACCACTTGAACCACCTGGTACGAAATCCGTGTTCCAAGGATTGCGCGTTACTTTCATACTAGAGTTCTCTGTTGATGACCCCATCGCGAATTCATCCATGTTTAATTTTCCGATATTAACCGCTTTAGCAGCATTTAACTTTTGCATGACCGTTGCATCGTAAAGCGGGTCATTTAAGTTAGATAAAATTTGGCTAGAACAAGTCGTACGTAGCCCTTTTGTTACGATGTTATCTTTGATTCCAATTGGCATACCGAAAAGTGGAAATTGATTTTCGTCAATTCCTTCTTCATCTAATGCTTTGGCTTGGCTTAACGCTTCTTCTTCGTTTAATGTAACAAACGCTTGAATATCGTCATCGGTTTCTTTAATGCGGTCATACGCAGCTTGTACGATCTCTGTTACGGTTATATCTTTATTGTTTAGCTTCTCTTGCAGTTCTTTAATCGATAAATCTAAAACTGACATCTGATTTTTCCCTCCTTATGAATCTAAGATGGACGGTACACGGAATTGGCCGTCTTTTTGATCTGGTGCGTTCTTTAATGCGTCTTCTTTTGAGATCCATTCTTTCGGCTCATCTTTACGCACAATGTTTTTCATCTCTAATACGTGTGTTGTCGGTTCAACATTTGACGTATCTAGTTCGTTTAGTAGTTCTGAGAAATCAATGATGGCACTTAACTGTTCACTATACTTCTCAGCTTCTTGTTCTGTAATTGACAACCTTGCTAAATTAGCAACGTGTTTCACTTGATCTTTTGAAATCTTTGACATCACTTACACCTCCGTACGTTATACACTTCACAATACTATTCATCATAGCAAATTTTCCTTTACAATGACAATAATTACACCACTGTTATTTTACCATTAATTACCCGGGAAATATCAGTTATTTTGCTAGTTTGTGTCGAGGTTTTTGGTTTTGGGTGTGGTAGATCGGTTTATGGATAACTATTGATAGGAATTCATTAGTGTGTTCGACTATTTTATTAGCGCTCAGGGATTGTGGGGAGCGCGCGTGAAATTTTTGGCACTTGCGAAATTTATTTGGCGTTCGAGCTGTGCTTTTTGGCGCTCATGAAATTTATCTGGCGCTTGGGCGGTGCTTTTTGGCGTTCCCGATAATTATTTGGCTTTCGAGCTATGGATTTTGGCGCTCGTCGACTTTTGTTGGCGCTCGTGGAACTTTTATATAATCAGCGTTCAGGCGTGTTTATCAGCGCTCACTAGTTTTTATCAGCGTTCGGCCATACTTTATCAGCGTTCACCAATTTTTATCAGCGTTCTCACCAAACTTATCAGCGTTCACTAACTTTTATCAGCGCTCGGACCCTGTTTATCAGCGCTCGCAGAAACTGAGCGCTCAACGTAAAAAGAAGGCCCACTTTAGTGAGCCTTCCTCTTCCAGTTTTACCAAATGTGGCAACGTCTAACTGCTATTTATTCAAATGTAACGGATAATCCTTTTAATAATAATGATGGTGCGCCAACGTTTGACGGTCCGAATTCAAGGTCGCTTCCAACTTCATTGACTTCGTTTAATAACTCAAAGAAGTTTCCGGCAATGGTCATTAAATTGGTTGGTCCTTGAATTTCGCCTCCTTTTACGTAATAACCGTTTGCAGCTAAGGAGAAGTCGCCTGAGATCGCATTGACGCCAGAGTGTAAGCCTTGTAAATTCGTCACGACTATCCCTTCATCCATGCCTTGAACTAGCTCTTCATATGATTGGCTACCAGGCTCAATATAAAAGTTAGATGGAGCGACATTAACTGTACCTTTATAAGATGCTTTTGATGCGTGGCCTGTCGTTTTAACGCCATCTTTTTTAGCTGTTTTTCGATTGTGTAATAACGTTGTAAGTGTTCCATTCTCTACTACATTTAATTTTTCAGTTGCAACACCTTCAGCATCGAATGTACGGCTTCCCATTCGATTTTTCATGAAAGGATCGTCAACTAGATTGATATTATCTCCTGCAATCTTGCTTCCGACTTTTTCCTTTAGTTTCGACATCCCTTGTTGTGCTGTTTCAGCTGAGAACGTCGTCACAAACGTGTCGAGTAAACTTCTAGCAGCATCTTGTCTTAAAATAACCGGATAAAATTTGTCGTCAGTTTCTAACGGATTTAAGTATGACACAGCTTCTTGAACTGCTTTATGAGCTGACTCTTTTGCATTAACTTTACCCCAGTCACTCACTACTTCTATATGAACACCGGATTTCGTCACATCATTTTCCTCAACAATGACAATGACCATATAGACGAGATAATTTTGGTCATCTTCTAACGATAGTCCTTTACTATTGTACATTGCTTTTTGAACATCAACTGATTGCATAGTAAAGAAGTTCGTTGCAACGACACGTTCGTCAGTAGCGTATATTTCTTTGTCTAATTCCTTCATAAAATTAATCTTTTCTTCAGTTGTAACAGATTTCAGCGCTTCCGAAGAGAAACTAATGTCTTTATAATTCGAATCACCTTCATATATTTCTTCAACATCTTCTGATTCTAATACACTCGCATTTTCTAGCGCATTTTCTATTAAAAATTCGATTGAAGATTCATCGAGCTTTTCAGTGTAGGCATATCCCATTTGGTCTGCGTACACACCACGGAAAGAAACGCCTGTTACTTCAGCTGTTGTGAATTGATCAACTTCACCTTTGTCAATCGCACATACAAATTGATCACTTTTTTCATAATATAGCTCCATATCTTTAAAGCCTTTTTCAGAGCCTTTTTGAAATAGTTCATCTTTGAATTCTAAAACGTTCATCTTAAGCATCCTCCTTTCGGCCGCCAACAGTTATTTCGCTTACCCTTAATGTTGGTTGACCTACGTTTACCGGAATACTACCACTTAGAGAACCGCACATACCTGCTCCATGACCTAAGTTATTTCCGACCATATCAACAGTTTGTAACGTTTTAGGGCCATTACCGATCAACGTTGCCCCGCGAACTGGTTTGTCGATCTTACCATTCTTCACTAAGTAAGCTTCGTTAATAGCAAAGTTATAATCACCAGTCGCTGGATTAACTGAACCGCCACCCATGTAACGCGCATAAATTCCGTGTTCCGTATTGGCGATAATCTCTTCTGGTGTAGACTCACCTGGTGCAATGTACGTATTTGTCATACGTGATGTCGGAGCATAACGGTATGATTCACGACGCCCTGAACCAGTTGGCTCAGTATCCATAATGCGTCCGTTCAATTGGTCGACTAAGTAACCTTTTAGGATACCATTTTCAATTAAGACATTTTTCTGAGGCTTGTTACCTTCATCGTCCACATTGATTGAGCCCCATTCATTCGGAATCGTACCATCATCGATATAAGTTACAATATCAGGTGCTACTTGTTCACCCACTTTGTTTGCGAATGCTGATTTACCTTTAGCGACAGAAGTAGCTTCTAAACCATGTCCACAAGCTTCGTGGAAAATAACACCGCCGAATTCATTATCAATAATGACCGGGAACTTACCACTTGGACATGGATCTGCACCTAAATTTGTCACCGCAATGCGTGCTGCTTCTTTTGCATAATGATTTAAGTCAAGGTTTTCAAAAAACTCAAAGCCTTGTACAGCACCCGGTCCGTAAAAACCTGTCTCCATATCATGCTCATTCGAAGCAATAGCTGCGATCGACATGCGACTATGAACGCGCTTATCTTCAACAAATTTGCCATCAGAGTTAGCAATCAATACATTTTGTTCTTCATCTAATAAGTTAACCCTAACTTGAGAAATACTGTCATGATAATTACCTGCAATATCCGCTGCATTTTTCATAACATTGACTTTACGCGCTTTCTCAACGGATTGTGGTAACTGGTTGATCTCGTGAATGACTGGTGCTTGTTCATGTTGAAACGGTTGGACATTTACTTGTGTATTGCCATTAATTGCTTGAGCTGCATGTCGTGCTGTCTTTAATAAACCTTCACGTGAGAAGTCTGTCGTATATGTATAAGCACTGTGAAAGCCATTATACACACGAATACCAACACCAAAATCTCTTCCTGATAAACTTTTATCAATACGTCCACCTTGTAACAGAAGGCTATCTTTAAACGTATCTTCAACGAAAACTTCTGCAAAATCGCCACCTGTTGTTAACGCTTCATGAATGACATCTTGAACTAACGCTTGATTTAACATGGAACTCCCCCTTTACTTAATCTTACATAACTTCATTGAGGCATGAACCGTAACGAAGTTGTAAATCCTCTCAGCCTTAGGACTGAAAAAGAAAAATGATTATTAATTTTCTGATTCATGTGACATGTTGTAGTTTTTATTTTATACTAATACTTAGATTTCCGAAATAGATTTTGAGGAGGTTTTTGAAAATTATGGCACAACGTTTACAAAGACAAGACGTCCCTGTCGAACAGACATGGAAGTTAGAAGATTTATTTGAATCAAACAAACAGTGG
Organism: Alkalibacillus haloalkaliphilus C5; assembly: GCF_000269905.1. Classification (GTDB taxonomy): domain Bacteria; phylum Bacillota; class Bacilli; order Bacillales; family Alkalibacillaceae; genus Alkalibacillus; species Alkalibacillus haloalkaliphilus_A. Next base: position 6,562 of record NZ_AKIF01000018.1, on the reverse strand, counting down.
GAACAAGCATTAAATGATTTAGAGCAACTTACTCCAGAAGTGACGCAATATAAAGGTCGTTTACACGAAGGTTCTGACGTTTTATTAGCTTGCTTAAATGCACAAGTAGAAGTACAAAAGAAAGCGATTGTTGTTGGAACATATGCTAACTTACGCTCATCAGAAGATGGAACAAACCCTGAAAACCAAGCAAACTCTGGTAAAGTTTCTTCTGTATTCGCAAAGGTCCAAGCTGAAATGGCCTTTTTTGATTCAGAAGTATTAGCTCTTCCAGAAGGCACAATTGAACAATACTTAGAAGAAAATGAAGAGTTACAAGTTTATAAGAAGACATTAAACGATTTATTAGAGCGCAAACCGTACACATTAGCACCAGAAACAGAAGAGGTGCTAGCATCATTAGGTGAAGTTCATTCAGCACCATACATGATCTATCAGCGCAGCAAATCATCGGATATGGAATTTGAATCATTTACGACAAGTGATGGAACAGAATATGCTAACTCATTTGCATTATTTGAAGATGAGCATGAACTTTCATCAAACACAGAAGTTCGTCGTAAAGCGTATGATTCTTTTGTCAAAACGTTAAAACAATATGAAAATACTTATGCTGCGACATACGCGACACAAGTTAAGAAAGAAGTCGCTCTTTCACGTGCACGTGGTTATGATTCGGTTACACAAATGTTACTTCAACCACAAAAAGTTACAGAAGAAATGTACCATAACCAATTAGATGTCATTCAAAAAGAACTCGCTCCACATATGCGTCGCTTCGCAAAGCTTAAGCAACAAGTATACGGATTAGACAAACTGCAATTCGTTGATCTTAAAGCACCATTAGACCCTGAATTCGATCCTGAATCTTCTTATGAAGACGTGTCTCAAACGATATTGGACTCGTTACAAGTCATGGGTCCTGAATATACAGCCATTATGGAAAAAGCATTAAAAGAACGTTGGGTTGATTACGCTGACAACATTGGTAAGTCAACAGGTGCATTCTGTGCGAGCCCTTATGGCGTCCACCCATACATTTTATTAACGTATACAGGAAAAATGCGTGGTGCATTTATTTTAGCTCACGAACTGGGTCATGCAGGTCACTTACATTTAGCTAATCAACATCAGCATATTTTTAACACTAGACCGTCAACATACTTCATTGAAGCACCATCAACAATGAATGAAATGTTACTAGCTGACCATTTACTTGAAACGACGGACGATCCACGCATGCGTCGTTGGGTCATTTTACAACTGTTAGGCTCATACTATCACAATTTCGTAACGCACTTACTAGAAGGTGAATACCAACGTCGTGTGTACGAATTAGCTGAAAAAGGTGTACCTTTAACAGCAAACACATTAAAACAACAAAAAGGCGAAACGTTGCGTAACTTCTGGGGCGATGTCGTTGAAATTGATGAAGGTGCAGAATTAACGTGGATGCGCCAGCCTCACTATTATATGGGCTTATATCCATACACTTACTCAGCTGGGTTAACAGCTTCAACTGCTGTATCACAGTTATTTAAAGAAGAAGGCCAACCAGCCATTGATCGTTGGTTAGAAGTGTTAAAAATGGGCGGTACAAAAACACCACAAGAACTAATGAAATATGCAGGTGTTGATATGACAACACCAGACCCTATTAAGAAAGCCGTTTCCTATGTCGGTTCATTAGTAGACGAATTAGAGAAAAGCTACAAATTAGTAGATTAATGGCAATGGAAAAGGCAAGTGCTCAGGTAGCACTTGCCTTCCATCTATAGGGAGTATGATAGGGAGTATACGCAATTTAACAACTTCTCTTATAATTAACCATGTATTGTTCAGCTTCGTTTAAATCGTTTTTATGCACGAGTAGACGAATCGTTGTTCCAAGTTCTGAACTACCATGAACAATTACACCTGGCCTAGAGCTAACATTTTGTAACCGGCACCTTACACCTTGATTACGCAAAAATTGATAGCGATTATTAATTTCATTCGGTCGATGTCCTACCGCTTCATATAATGTATTATACATGCGCGAATATCTTAACCTAATTACAATGACAGTTAAAGATAAAGCAACTAGTACAATAAGTGGATTGATCATGTCATCACCCTTATTTCAATCGGCTGTTAATTCAAATATCGTCTTACTTCTGTAAGGTCACTCGTTTTTAAGACAACTCCTTCATGCCCAAATAATAAAAAAGTAGGATACTCATCAATGTCAAAAACATTCGTATAGCTTATATTTTGGTCATCCCATACATAAGAGGTTGTCATAACACGTTTCAAATCCATCTGCCCGAATTCAGATACAACGCTATTATTAATTTTACTAATTTGATGTTCGTCACTTACTACAATCGTTAAATTATAATCGAACATAGGGGTCGCTGGCTGATGTTCCTGAACTAGTTTTTCTTCATCGTAATGATCACATCCACTGAAGACTAAAACTAGTAAAATTAATAATAGTTTCATATCGTTCCTCCACTCTCGGTTTCTTGATGTCTTAAAAAAATGGGGGACATCCTCCTTAATGCCGAGTTAAGGAGGATGCGGCTGAGGTGAAACCATTACAAGAGCGTGATCTTGTATTCTCTTTTAAAAAATCATTCGTTCATCAATAAAGTGATTGCCCTTAATCTATTAGATGATTATAGGGTACAGGGACTTATTACGAGCCATACTGGGTTCAGTATGTATGACTCAATTAGTGTAAATCAGGTAAGTCTAAAACAGTAATTGGGTCATTGTTGTCTTCTACTGCTGTTTCAGTTGGGGTAAGACCGAAAATAGCACCTAGAAGAATAGTTAATACTAATAACTTTTTCATCTTTTTACACCTCCCTCAGTCAATCTATGTACATTATGTACTCTGCCAAGGGATTTGTAAAAACGCTTAAAACCTGACTATAATGGTTTTAAAGGATTCTATACATAATATTTGCTCATTTGCATGCTTTTTTAAAAAAAATATGCGTTTATGCATATAAAGGGAGAGAACTTATGAATTTAACTGTTGGAGAGAAAATTAAAGACCTACGTAAACGGTTAAATATTTCACAAGCAGGCCTAGCAAACGGGGTTTGTTCACAATCTGAACTGAGTAGAATTGAGAGAGATCAGCACCAACCATCATATATGACTTTAAAAGGTATTGCTGATAAATTAGGTGTAAACATCACTCATTTTCTATCAGATACAAATAGCGAACGTGAAGACTATATGCAAGAAGTTTGGAAACAACTTGATAAAGCTAGACGAGACAGAGACTATGAAACTATCGAAGATATAATAAAAGTCGAACAAAATAACCCTTCTTTTCAGTCTCAACAAGCCAGAAGAAATTTAATGTGGCACAAATCCATGGTTCAATATCACTTATATAATGATTTTGAATTAGCGATGAGTACATTGAAAGACTGTTTATCACTTTCATCTTTCGACCGATTCTCTGCTGAAATTAATATTCAAGTTCTTTGTAGTTTAGGTATAATGTCTAGGAATGAAGGTTTACTTTATGAAGCAAAAAGTTACCATGAACAAGCTTATGATTTAATAAACGAAATTACTAATTTAAATGATAAAAGAATTATTGCCAAAGTAAGGTATAACTTAGCCAAAGTGTATACGGACCTTAACGAAATAGAAAAATCTTTAAAAGTGTGTCACCAAGGTCTTTCATATTGTCGTGAATACGAAGATTTATACACGTTTGCAGAATTTCACTACCAAATTGGCAGAAATTTGTTAAAGAAGGGCCACGTTGAACTTGGAATTGAATATTGGAAAAAAAGCGAATTCCTTTTTGAACTTGAAGGGAAAGAAAACCTTTCTAATATCATTGAACATGATATTCAATCTTTCCAAGAACACGAATCTGTATAAAAGCAACGGGGATACCCCCGTTGCTTTTTATATATAACCAATAAGTATCATAACACTTTTCCGAATAAAAGTTTAGTATTATTTTAAAATTAAGACTTTTAAACTGAAACAATACTACTACTTATCGGTACTTTAACATTAAGTTTAAATATCGTTCGGCATCTTTTGCTAAATGTGGAGCTTGTAAATCTTTGAACACTTCTATTGCCCGATTGACCATTTCTAATCCAGCATCTCGATTGCCCTTCTTCACTTCGTACATCCCTTTTAACTGCATAATGTTCGTTTTTAATAATAGGTCTGTTTCTAAACAATTCCCTTCTACCATTTCAAAAAAGTATTGAATGGATTGTTCGTTAACTAGTTTTTTAGGTTGGTTCACTGGACCTATTAAGTAAATAATCGTATTCAGCAAAATATTGTTCACGGTTTCCCTTATTTTGGGCAAATCTTGATATGGTTTACTTTTCTTATAAGCTGTTTTAGAAAGTGTTTCGATCATTTTCTCATCGAGTACGAGAATAGTTTTACTGTAAAGTCTCAGTTCGTACAGTGTCCAAACTTCAACATTAAATAAATAATCAATTAAATCTTTTAGTCCATCTCGTTCACCATCAATCATTTTGTCTCTAATAATATTTTCATAGATTTTTAGTAAGACAGCCTGACATCGATATGGCTTCACTTTATATTTATCCCATAGAGCCATTTGTTCATCATGCATTTTTTGTAGATTTTGAAGATCTCTTTTTAAGTAATACTCATGAGCTCGGTTGAAAAAAGCTTCTAACTCAGAAGGTTGATTGTTGTTATGGAAAAACAGAAATTCATCAAAAGTCACTTTCAAACGGTCTAATAAAGCGTGTATGTGTTGGATTGAAATCTCAGATTCGCCTCTTTCAAATTTTGATAAAAACGAAACAGAAACGGTCCCTTCTGATACTTCCTTCAGTGTATATCCTTTATTTTCTCTTATTTCGCGAAACGTTTGGCCGTAGTTCATTTTTTCACTCCTAAATTCCACTATATGAAAATTATAACATTCCTCTCTTTTATTATATTTATAATAAAGAAAAAGGGGGAATGTTTATGACTCAACATTACGTTATTCGAGGAGCACAAGTTTTAGACTTTGATATTGGCGATTTTAGTCGTCAAGACCTTGAGATTAAAGACGGGGAAATCAAAACAATCTTAGATCCAGGTAAGTCTGTTAGCGACGCAGAAAGTGTTAATTTCCAAGGACATTACATAATACCGGGTTTAATTGATATGCATGTTCATATTAAAGAAGGGTATGCGCCGTATTTTGTTGCTGCTGGTATGACGGCTGTTCGCAATACTGGAGGCAATGTACACGAATTAGACGCACTAATTCAAGCGAAAAATGACGCCCCTACACCTCATGTTTTTTCAACTGATCGAATCATTGATGGTACTCCTGGCTTATGGGGTGACACAAGCCCTTGGAATCTCAATGTTACTAACGAGGAAGAAGTGACACGTGAGATTGAGAGGCAAGTAAAGGCAGGAGCTAAATTTATTAAAGTATACGGTAGACTGCCTGAACAATTAATGGTACACGCTGTGAATGAAGCAAGAAGATTTAGCCTCGACGTAAGCTGTGACTTGGTTCACTCTAATGATGTGGATGCTCTTAGTGCAGCCAAGTGGGGTGTCAAATGGTTCGAGCATGCTTCTGGAATCATTCAATCCATTTATTCAAACTGGTCAATGAGTGCTGAACAATCCAAGTGGGACCTTATTCCTTTTCACCAACCTGACGAAGAAGCGATTCGTGACACCTGTGAAAAGCTATTAGAATACGACGCCATACTATGTCCAACTATGATTCTTTTTGATCAAATGAATGGTTATCCGAACTATTGGAAACCTGAACACACTTTAATACAAGCAATAGAAAACAACTCAAACTTGATGAATCAATGGCAAGCAATTAGCCAACATGAAGCTGCTCTTAAGCCTTTAGCGACTCAAAGCAAAATGAATCAAAGAATTGCAAAGGTATATGCAGACTTAGGTGGAAAAGTCGTCGCAGGCACAGACACACCAGCAGGCATTTACACGTGGCCAGGCTTAGCCTTACACCGTGAGTTAGAGCTGTTTGTCGAAAATGGCTTCTCACCTCTTACAGCATTACGAGCAGCAACAGTTGACGCTGCTGACTCAATTGGTTTACGCCATATCGGATCGATTCAATCTGAAAACCAAGCAGACCTTGTTATTTTAAATGCGAACCCACTAGAAAATATTAAACATACGAAAGACATCCGGTATGTCATCAAAGGTGGGCGTATGTATTCCCAACAGGAAGTTTTTAACGAGGTCCCCGATGACGAAGAAGTTTTCACAAATCTTAGAAGGTTCATAAACAGCTTCAATGAAGAAGTTAACGAAGATTGGTATGAGGACATGATCAAGGAATTCAGTTAGAAAATAGAGCACACTCCTTAATGGAATGTGCTCTATTATTATGGTTTACCGACATAAGTTCCACCAATTAAGTCGTGTATTGCCCTTTTGTCTTCTCTAAATATAACCATAAAAATACTAACAATCCAAGAGACTCCAAATGTCACAATGCCAACTAAGTGAAAACCGACCACTTCTCGTAACAAGGTGTTAGTTAACGTTACGTCATCACCAC
>NZ_AKIF01000017.1 GCF_000269905.1 Alkalibacillus haloalkaliphilus C5 | reverse complement strand
CAGGCCGGAAGATAATGCACATACTAGAAGATATACACGTCAATGATGGTGTGACGATCGTGTTGATTACACATGATGAAGCTATTGCAAAACGAGCAAATCATAAGATAGAATTGTTGGACGGTAAAATTAAAGTAGAAACAGTAAGTAAGGTTTAAATGTCCTTTATATTTATAGAATACATTGTACTATTATGAGACTTGGCTCTGAAAATCCGCTTCAAAGGGCTCCAATACAAAAAATAATAAATCTACAAACAATGTAATGTAAAAATCCTTTACACACTTTTGTTTCTCTGATACAATCTTAAATTGTGATAAGCAATTTGATGGAGGTGTAAGACATGGCAGTAAAAATCCGCCTAAAAAGAATGGGCTCTAAAAGAAATCCTTTCTATCGTGTAGTAGTAGCAGATTCACGTTCACCTCGTGATGGACGTATTATTGAGCAAATCGGCACATATAATCCAGTTACTGAAACACCAGAAGTTTCTATTGATGAAGAGAAAGCTTTAGACTGGATGACTAAAGGTGCTAAGCCAAGCGACACGGTACGCAACCTATTCTCAGACCAGGGCATCATACTAAGTTTCACGAGTCAAAAAATAACTAATAAGGATTTGTGATATCATGAAACCCTTAATTGAAACGATCGTAAGCCCATTAGTTGATCACCCTGATTACGTTGAAGTGACAGTTGAAGAAACGGACCGTAAAGTTCGTTACCACTTAACTGTTCATGAAGATGATGTCGGTAAAGTGATCGGTAAAAACGGGCGCATCGCTAAAGCTGTTCGAACAGTTGTACATGCAGCTAATTCGAACACAAATAAAAAGGTTTATGTTGATATTATGTAGTAAAGAGGGAGAGGGTTAAACCTTTCCCTTTTTTTCAGTTATAAAATGATATAAGCTTAAGACGAGTTATTTGAATGAAATGGGTGGTCTTATGCAAATTATACGAAAGACAACAGTGAAGCAAGTTGTGACTGAAGACAGTAAACAGAAGCTTGTTGAACAATTCCAAGAACAAGTGGCAGCTAAGCAAAAAGAAATTGAACAACTGAACTTCGAAAAGAAAAAATTGATATATAAGCAAAAGTTCGACCAACATAAAGTAGAGGAAAAGTTTTCACAAGAAGAGTTAAAAAGAAAACAATCGATCGAGTGGTATGAACTTCAAATCGAACAATTAGACCAATTACCATTAGGTAGTGAAATTACTGAAAAAGAAGTAGATGAAATTGTTGAAGTATCTGTTGGCGATGCTTACGATGAATTATTTGGTGATAGAGAAATCGTCGTTGAAGACGGAATAATAGTACGGATAAATAGGTGATGCTATATGAATAAAGATTTTTTAAATGTTGGTAAAATAGTAAACACACACGGCGTTCGAGGTGAAGTTCGTGTCATGTCGGTAACAGACTTCGAAGAGGAGCGATTTGAACCAGGTAGTCGTTTGTTCGTCGAAATGGACGGCGGAGAGCACGAAGAAGTAAGAGTTATAAGCCACCGAAAACATAAACAGTTTGACTTGCTAGTTTTTGAAGGGAACGAATCGTTAGATCAAGCCGAGCGTTTTAAAGGGCATCAGTTAAAAGTAGCATTCGAAGATTTGGAAGATTTAGATGAAGATGAATTTTATTATTACGAAATTATCGGTTGCGAAGTTTATTTAACGACAGGTGAGCATTTAGGGAAGGTTAAAGAGATTCTATCTCCTGGAGCAAATGATGTATGGGTCGTTCAACGTGTTGAATCTGGAATGAAAGATGCGCTAATTCCATACATTGATCAAGTTGTTAAAGAAGTTGATGTCGACAATCAAAAAATTGTAATCGAAGAAATGGAAGGGTTGCTTTCGTAATGAAGCTAGATATATTAACGCTTTTTCCTGAGATGTTTAAAGGTGTGTTTGAATCTTCTATTTTGAAAAAAGCAAAAGAGAAAAAAGCTTATGACTATCAGTTAGTTGATTTTCGAGAATATACCGAGAACAAACATAAAAAAGTAGATGACTACCCTTATGGTGGTGGTGCGGGCATGGTCTTGTCACCACAACCAATTTTTGATGCTGTGGAAGACTTAAAAAAAAGAGCTAACAGTAACCCTAGAGTCATCTTAATGTGTCCACAAGGTGAGCCTTATAGTCAAAAGAAAGCAGAAGAACTGGCGCAAGAAGATCATATAATCTTAGTTTGTGGTCATTATGAAGGCTTTGATGAAAGGATTAGAACAGAATTAGCAACTGATGAGATTTCAATTGGGGATTATGTTCTAACCGGTGGTGAGTTAGGTGCTATGGTTGTAACCGATAGTGTTGTCCGCTTATTACCAGAAGTATTAGGCAATGAACAGTCAGCACAAGAAGATTCGTTTTCTAATGATTTGCTAGAGCATCCACACTATACAAGGCCAAGTGATTTTAGAGGACATCAAGTCCCTGATACCTTGTTATCTGGTAATCATAAAAAGATTGAAGAGTGGAGAGAATATGAATCTTTAAAACGTACTTATGAAAGGCGTCCTGACTTAATTAATGAAGATCAGTTAACAGCACATCAACAGAAACTATTAAATGAAATTAAGAGCAATAAAAGCCCATAACTTTGTTGCATCTCATTACAGTGTATGATATATTAATTTAGTGCTTAAGTGTTCACTTAAGCTTGATAACGATACTCCGCTTCTTGAAATAAGTAAGAGTGTTAGTTTGGAAGGAGTGAACGAACATGCAAAAGATTCTAGAGCAAGTCGCACAAGATCAACTACGTACTGATGTACCTGAATTCCGTGCTGGTGACTCTGTAAAAGTACACGTTAAAGTTGTAGAGGGTAACCGTGAGCGTATCCAGGTATTCGAAGGTGTTGTAATTAAGCGTCGTGGTGGTGGAATTAGTGAAACGTTTACTGTACGTAAGATTTCTTACGGCGTTGGCGTTGAGCGTACATTCCCTGTACATTCTCCACGTGTTGACAAGATCGAAGTATCTCGTCGCGGTCGAGTACGTCGTGCGAAGCTTTATTACCTACGTAACCTACGTGGTAAAGCAGCGCGTATTCCTGAGAGACGATAAGTACATTTTGAAACAACGAAAAGAGCTTGACGTTCAGTCAGGCTCTTTTTTTACGTTATAAAGACTACATAATACTTTATCTTAAAGACTCGAAATGGTTAAGATAGACATAGAGGTGATCAAATTGACAATACAATGGTTTCCAGGACATATGGCAAAAGCGAAACGCGAAGTTGAAGAAAACTTAAAGTTAGTGGATTTAATAGTTGAGTTAGTCGATGCAAGGGCCCCTTTTTCAAGCCAAAACCCGATGCTTCAAGAAGTAACTGATGACAAACAGAAACTTGTCTTACTTATGAAAAGTGATTTAGCTGACTCTAAGCTAACTCAACAATGGGTTGATTACTTTGAGAGCGAAGGTAAATATGCACTTGCGATCGATGTAAACAACAAGGAAGACATAAAAAAGATTATTAAACAAACAAAAGTTATTAGTGAGAAAATAAACGAAAGACGGAAAGAAAAAGGGATTAACCCAAGGTCGTTAAGAGCGATGATTTTAGGGATCCCTAACGTAGGAAAATCCACATTAATTAACCGTTTGGCGAATAAGAAACAAGCAAAAACTGGTGACCAACCAGGTGTTACGAGACAACAACAGTGGATTAGAGTTCATGGTGAGTTTGAACTTCTTGATACACCAGGGATTTTATGGCCGAAATTTGAAGATGAAGAAGTCGGTTATAAGTTAGCAGCAATAGGAACTATTAAAGACCAAATATTGCATTTAGACGACATAGCGGTATATATAATGAGGTATTTCAAAGAACACTATGTAGAAGCATTGCTTGACCGTTATCCAACTTTGGATATAGAAAGTGAAGATATTGTGGAGTGGTTTGATGCCATTGGTAAAAAGAGGGGTTGCTTAATGTCAGGTGGACTAATCGACTATGATCAAGTAGCTGACGTTATTATCCGTGATTTAAGGCAAGGTCATTTAGGTAAAGTGACTTTTGATCAAGTAAGTCTTTAGTTTTTATTATGATTTGTCGATATAAGGAGTAGAAGGGGAATAGCCAAAGTGAAGAACGCACGGGGAACTATAAGCGAAATAAAACAACAGTTACAAAACGACGGTTTAACACATGAAGATATAGAAGTCATGCGACAAGATAAACGAGCGGGTGTTCAAAAGTTATTACAACAATATGATCAAAAGTTAGAGAAAGAACGCCAGCTTAAAGATCAATTTGAACAAATGAAAGTTTATGAATATCAGTTAAAATCTAAAGGCTATTATTCTGTAGCTGGAATAGATGAAGTTGGAAGAGGTCCTTTAGCTGGTCCTGTTGTGGCAGCTTCGGTTATTTTAGATCCGCGTGATGAATCTTTAATTGGGATCAATGACTCAAAAAAGCTATCTGAATTAAAACGAAACCAATTTTACGAGACGATTTTAAAGTGTGCTAGAGCAGTTGGTGTTGGTATAGTTGATAGTCAGACAATAGATGAGATCAATATATATGAAGCTTCTAAAAAAGCGATGAAACTAGCAATAGACGATATGGAAGTTAATGCTGATTATTATTTGTTAGATGCAATGAAGCTAGAAGGACTTCAAGCACCGCAACAGTCGTTAATTAAAGGGGATCAAAAAAGTGTCTCCATTGCCGCTGGTAGTATTGTAGCAAAAGTGACACGAGATCGTTTAATGGTTGAAGCAGGGAAAGAGTTTCCTTCATTTGAGTTTGATCGCAATATGGGGTACGGCACTGCAAACCATTTGAAAGCGTTAGAACAGCATGGACCGACTCCTTATCACAGAATGTCATTTAATCCTGTTTCTTTGTACAAAATTTAAGTTTAAAAGGCGTGAATGATATGGCGGAAATCAACAAAGTATTTCAATCGATTAGAGTGAGAGAATCGGGTTCCTCAAATTTATCGTTACGAGATGGACAAGTCGTTTCCGGTCGTATCATGAAGTTTTTTCCTGACCAAAAAGCAATGGTCCGTATTGGGCAACAACAAGTTGTCGCTCAATTAAGTGCGAATCTTCAAGCTAATCAAAATTATTTAATGCAAGTGAATCAAACGAGTCCATACATACATTTACAAGTTGTAAGTGAAGAAGTCGTTAGAACGCCAAATGATGCTGCTCGCGCTTTGCTTGAAGCAACCGGACAACAAGCAGGTAGACAACAACAAATGATGTTGGCAGGGTTCATTCGAGATCAATTACCAGTTACACAACAAAATGTTAGTAACTTATTACAGCTTGCACAATTAGGTTCTGACAATAGTGAAGCGGTTTTAAGAGAAATGCTATCTAGAAACTTTCCGTTAACGGAACAAACATTTAGGGCGGTTGACCAACGTATTAATCAACCAATGTCATTTAATCAAACGGTCAGTCAAATGCAATCTCAATTAGCACAAAACGCTTCACTTACTAATGAGCAAGCGCAGCTAAGCTTATATTTAAATGCCGTTAATGGAAGAGGTCAATCGAACCAACAAATCATGGCCCATTTAACGCATCAAATTTTAACTGAAATTGGTCGTGGATCAGAAACAACTTTTCAATTATTACAAAAAGCAGGTGTCATTAGCTCACAAGTTAGTTACAACCAATGGTCTAACACTTGGACATCTTGGGCACAAACAAATCAAGTAAGCTTTCAGTTAGGGAATAATGGTTTGCAAACACAAAATTTAAATCTACCCTTCAATATGAGCGCTCAAGGATTGCAAGACGGACTAGCTAACTTAGCTCATAATCAGTTGGCGGGTGGAGAACGGTCTCAAAAATTGTTAGCTCGATTTATTAATCAGTTAAGTAGTTTACAAGGTGGAACAGCTGATCGACTGAATTTCTTGGCAAATTTCAGTCAATCAAGTGTATTTAACCAAGTCCAAAACAACCTTCCACCTGCACAACAACAAATGATGCAACAAGTAGCCCAGATGCTACAACAAAATCAAGTTAGTTCATTACAGCAACTGTTAAGTTCTGAGCAAGGTGAGCAGTTAATTCGAAACTTGACGCGAATGTTGTCAGCTCAAGTGGACCAACAACAATACAGGGCTTTAAACGTTTGGCAAATTGTATTTAACCAACCTGCATCTTCGACTAATATGGCACAAGTGATGCAACAATTGCAAAGTTTTATGCACTTAACACAAAATGAAGCCATGCACCGTGCTCAAGATTACCCAACAATGCAAACATTACTAAATATGGTTAGTAGCCAAGTTGTTCATTCGGAACCTTTTCAACAAATGAATCAAATGTTGCAAGGGATCCATTTATCATTACAAGATAGTAGCCGAGAATGGATGCAGTTTTCAGCGCATTTTCCAAAAGAGATGTTCGGACTAAATGAAGATTTATGGATGGACTTTGAAGGACAAAAGCAGTCTGATGGTTCAATTCATCCGAAATATTGCCGTGTTATGTTTTATTTAAGTTTGCCGAATTTAAAAGACACAGTTATTGATATGCACGTGAAATACGGGGATGTATCCCTTTCAATTTTTCATGAATCTCCCCAACTGTTATCACCGCTTGTACACAGCATGGAATCAATGTTAAACATCAACCTTGATCAAAAAGGTTATGATCTACAGTCGATTGAGGTTAAACCTTTAAAAGAAGAAGTGATTGAATCGATTTCGAACAGTGAAGTGGAACAAGCTCAAACCACATATAAAGGGGTTGACTTTCGCGTATGAATGAACGTTATAAACGAAAAGAAGCAATCGCTTTACGTTATGATGAAGCGGAGAATAATGCACCTGAAGTGATCGCTAAAGGAAAAGGGTTAATTGCTGAAGAGATTCTAACACGAGCAGGTGAGCATGAAGTACCTGTTTACGAGGATCCTGCTTTAATAGAATTAATGAGAGAATTAAATATAAATGAAAAAATTCCTGAAGATTTGTATCAGGCTGTAGCTGAAGTTTTTGCGTTTATTTATCAATTAGACAAAAACTACTAAAAATTTCACGAAAACAATCTAAGGTTCTTTTGATTGTGACAATTTTCATGTATAATAAACAAGGTGTGGTTTTAATTAATTAGTATATTGCAGTGACTTTTTGATGGGAGGATGTAACATGAACATTCATGAGTACCAAGCGAAGGAAATTTTCCGTTCTTACAACGTTGCTGTACCTAATAGTAAAGTAGCGTTCTCTGTTGATGAAGCAGTAGATGCGGCTAAAGAATTAGGTTCAAGCGTATCAGTTGTAAAAGCGCAGATTCACGCTGGTGGGCGTGGTAATGCTGGCGGTGTAAAAATCGCTAAGAACTTAGACGAAGTACGTGACTATGCTAACGAAATTTTAGGCAAAACATTAGTCACTCACCAAACAGGACCAGAAGGTAAAGAGGTTAAGCGCCTTTTAATCGAAGAAGGTTGTGACATTCAAAACGAATATTACTTAGGTCTTGTTTTAGACCGCGCAACTTCCCGCGTTGTAATGATGGGATCTGAAGAAGGTGGAACTGAAATCGAAGAGGTTGCAGAAGAAACACCTGAAAAGATCTTCAAAGAAGTAATTGACCCAGTGACTGGTCTTACTCCTTTCCAAGCTAGACGTTTAGCTTTCAATTTAAACATTCCTGATGAGTTACTAGGTAAAGCAGTTAAATTCATGATGAGCTTATATCAACTATTTGTTGAAAAAGATTGCTCAATCGCAGAAATTAACCCACTTGTAACAACTGGTGACGGTGAAGTATTAGCATTAGACGCTAAGTTAAACTTCGATGATAACGCACTATTCCGTCATAAGGACATTGTTGAGTTCCGTGACTTAGATGAGGAAGATGATAAAGAAATCGAAGCATCTAAGCATGACTTAAGCTATATCGCTTTAGACGGTAATATCGGTTGTATGGTTAACGGCGCAGGCCTTGCTATGGCAACGATGGATATTATTAAGCACTATGGCGGTGAACCAGCTAACTTCTTAGACGTAGGTGGCGGTGCAACTGCTGAAAAAGTTACTGAAGCATTCAAAATCATTTTGTCCGATGACAGTGTACAAGGAATATTAGTTAATATCTTCGGTGGTATCATGAAGTGTGACGTCATCGCTGAAGGTGTTGTTGAAGCTACGAAGCAAGTAGGTTTAGAAATTCCACTTGTAGTTCGTTTAGAAGGTACAAATGTTGAATTAGGTAAGAAGATTCTAGACGAATCAGGCTTAAACATCACATCAGCAGATTCAATGGCTGATGGTGCTGAGAAGATTGTATCTCTAGTAAAATAAGAAAGGACGGACTAAAATGAGCGTTTTTATTAATAAAGACACAAAAGTTATTGTTCAAGGTATTACTGGTGGAACAGCGCTTTTCCACACAAAGCAAATGCTTGAATATGGTACACAAATCGTCGGTGGTGTAACACCTAAAAAAGGCGGTACAGAAGTAGAAGGTGTACCTGTATTTAACACAGTTGACGATGCAGTACAAGAAACTGGCGCTAATGCTTCTGTTGTGTACGTACCTGCACCATTCGCTGCAGATGCGATCATGGAAGCAGTAGATGCAGAGTTAGACTTAGTTATCTGTATAACTGAACATATTCCAGTAATGGATATGGTTAAAGTTAAGCGTTACATGGAAGGTAAGAAAACACGCCTAGTAGGACCTAACTGCCCAGGCGTTATTACGCCAGAAGAATGTAAGATTGGTATTATGCCAGGATACATCCATAAGAAAGGACACATCGGTGTTGTTTCCCGCTCTGGTACATTAACTTATGAGGCTGTACATCAGCTGTCTGAGCAAGGTTTTGGCCAATCTACAGCTGTAGGTATTGGCGGAGACCCTGTAAACGGAACAGACTTCATTGATTCATTAAAAGCATTCAACGAAGACCCAGAAACGCATGCAGTTATTATGATCGGTGAGATTGGTGGTACTGCAGAAGAGGAAGCAGCTGAATGGGTTAATGATCATATGGACAAGCCAGTTGTAGGATTCATTGGTGGTGCAACAGCTCCTCCAGGAAAACGTATGGGTCACGCTGGTGCAATCATTTCAGGTGGTAAAGGTACAGCAGATGAAAAAATCCGTGTTATGAATGAGTGCGGTATTAAAGTTGCTCCTACACCATCAGATATGGGCGATACAATGATCGAAGTACTTAAAGAAAATGGTTTATACGACAAGTGTAAAACTCATTAATTAAATTTATTAAGTTGGGTTTAGGTTCTCCTAAGCCCAGCTTATTTAATAGAATCTATAGGGGGTGAACGCCCTTGAATGTTAAAGACTCATTAATCCTTTATATTCTTAGTCAATTTAAAGAAGTGAAACGAAGGCACTTATTCCAATACATCTCTGAGCATGATCACTTCGACAGTATTCTACAAGCAACACCACAAACCCTCTCAAAGCATTTAAACCTTTCATTAAAAATTTCTCACAAGATTTATGAAAAGCTACATGATGAAGCAAATAAGCGACTAATGTGGCAACAATTCAAACAAACCTCTGTTCTCACTTGGTTTGACTCACAATATCCTGAACCGTTTAGGTTGATCCCAGACCCTCCACTCGTTCTATACTACAAAGGTGACTTATCACTACTACATAGTCCAATGATTAGTGTTATTGGAACTAGAAAACCTTCACAGCAAGCTTATAGAAAGATCGATCGCATTTTAAACCCTTTAATTAATCAATCTCTAACGATAGTAAGTGGTTTAGCTGATGGTATTGACGGGATGAGTCATCAATATGCATTGGATCACGGAGGTAGAACAATAGCAGTTTTAGGATTTGGATTTAATCATATTTACCCCGCAAAACATCGCACTCTATTTCAATCTATTGCTGATAAAGGGTTGTTGCTCTCGGAATATCCACCACACCAAAAACCTCAAAAATGGCATTTTCCAGAACGTAATAGGCTAATAAGTGGTTTATCTCTTGGTACATTAATTATTGAGGCTGCAGAACGAAGTGGAACGTTAATAACGGCAGATCAAGCTTTAGAGCAAGGTAAAGAAGTGTTTGTTTTGCCAGATTCAATATTTTTAGAACAAGCTAAAGGTTGTCATTCATTATTAAAAGATGGTGCAACACCTGTTTTTACAGCGGATGATATTATCTTCAGTTTATCCACACAATTAGCTTGATTATATAAAAAAGTTTGCAACATTATATTTTTCGTGTATTGTATTAGACAAAATCATATTAGAAACATAAATTTTGTTGAACAATTTTTCGTATATAAGTTTGACAAACGATATTAAGTTATTTAATAATGAATGAGATTAATGGTTAACAGTTTTGTGAAACAAACATACAAAAAATAGAGAAATATACCTCGTAGGAGGAATTGATGAATGTCAGATTATTTAGTTATAGTAGAATCTCCAGCAAAAGCGAAAACAATTGAACGATACTTAGGGAAAAAATATAAAGTTAAAGCATCTATGGGACACGTTATTGACTTACCCAAAAGTCAAATGGGCGTTGATGTTGAGAATAACTTTGAGCCTCGCTATATTACCATTCGCGGTAAGGGGCCTGTTTTAAATGACTTAAAGAAATCAGCGAAAAAAGCAAAAAAAGTCTATCTCGCAGCCGACCCCGATCGCGAAGGTGAAGCGATTGCTTGGCACTTAGCACATAGTCTTGGTATTGAAGAAGGTGCCAAATGTCGCGTTGTGTTTAATGAAATTACGAAAGATGCTATTAAAGAATCATTTAAAGAACCACGAGAAGTGGATATGAATTTAGTTAATGCACAGCAAGCTAGACGTGTGTTAGATCGACTCGTCGGTTATAACATTAGTCCTTTATTATGGAAAAAAGTTAAAAAAGGATTAAGTGCTGGTCGTGTACAATCGGTCGCTGTTAAATTAATAATTGACCGTGAGAATGAAATTAAAAACTTTATCCCAGAAGAATACTGGTCGATTACAGGTGCTTTTACACATAAGCGTAGAAAGTTTGAAGCTAAATTTTATGGAACTGATGGCGATAAAGTAGATTTGAAAAATGATCAAGATGTACAGAAAGTGTTGGATCGTCTTGAAGGAGACGAATTTACTGTACAAAAAGTGAATAAACGTGAGCGAAGAAGAAATCCAGCTGCACCATTTACAACGTCATCACTTCAGCAGGAAGCGTTTCGTAAGTTGAATTTCCGTGCAAAAAAGACGATGATGGTTGCACAGCAGTTATACGAAGGAATCGACTTAGGTGGAAAAGATGGTACGACAGGTTTAATTACTTACATGAGAACAGACTCCACTCGTATATCAGATACTGCCAAAGGTGAAGCAGCTGATTTAATTAAAGCTAAATTTGGTGAAGATCATCTTGGGAAAAAACAAGGTAAAGCAAAGAAAGATGAACGTTCTCAAGATGCACACGAAGCGATACGACCAACAGTTATTCATAAAGACCCTCAGACAATTAAAGCGAGATTGTCTAATGATCAATATAAGCTTTATAAATTAATTTGGGATCGTTTTATTGCCAGTCAAATGGCTCCTGCTGTTCTAGACACAGTGACAGCACATTTAATGAACCAAGGTGTGGAATTTAGAGCAACAGGATCTCAAATTAAGTTCAAAGGTTTTATGGAGCTTTACATTGAAGGTAGTGACGATCAGAAAAAGGATGAACACAAAGTCCTTCCACCACTTGAGGAAGGAGAGAAAGTTAAAGCGAAAGATATTACACCTAATCAACACTTTACACAGCCACCTCCTCGATATACTGAGGCGAGACTTGTAAGAACCTTAGAAGAAAAAGGGATCGGAAGACCATCTACGTATGCACCGACGCTAGATACGATTCAACGTAGAGGGTATGTAGCGTTAGATAACAAGAGATTTGTGCCTACGGAGCTTGGGACAATTGTAATTGAATTGTTAGAACAGTACTTCCCAGAAATTATAAACGTTAAGTTCACTGTAGAAATGGAAAATAATCTTGACGGTGTAGAAGAAGGTGGTCAACAGTGGCGTAACATTATTGACAACTTTTACAAAGATTTTCAAAAGCGTTAGATAGAGCAGAAGAAGAAATTGAAAAGATTGAAGTAAAAGATGAACCAGCTGGTGAAGACTGTGAGAAATGTGGTCACGAAATGGTTTACAAGATGGGGCGTTACGGCAAGTTTTTAGCTTGTTCAAACTTCCCAGACTGTCGAAATACTAAGCCAATTCTTAAAGAAATAGGCGTTAAATGCCCTAGCTGTAAAGATGGTAATATAGTTGAGCGTAAAAGCAAGAAGAGACGTACATTTTACGGTTGCGACCAATATCCAGAATGTGAATTTGTATCTTGGGATAAACCGATCGAACGTCCTTGCCCTAAATGTTCTTCCTTACTCGTTGAGAAGAAACAGAAAAAAGGTGTTCAAGTTAAATGTACAGAATGTGATTATGCTGAAAGCGTACAACAATAGTAGGTTATTAAAAGGTGAGCTAACAAAAGTTGGCTCATCTTTTTAATTATTACAAATTTTTAAATTAAAATTGAATATTTTGTATACAATTTGTGAAACATGTAGATAGTTAAGGTACCAAAATTGACACACAATTTTTATTCTTATACAATTTACGTTTGGTAGGACTAGAATGTTCACTAAGCCCATAGCCCCATTACTAAAATATTTATGACATATATGTGAAAATTGTTGTATTATTCCGAAAAGTTTGATAAAATTTAATCGTTTTAGTAGTGGAGGGATATGAAGTGAATACAGATCATTTAATCGATCAATTTAGACAGTTTTTAATCGTAGAAAGAAATGCCTCCCCGCATACAGTCAATCAATATGTCGCTGATCTTCAACAGTTCAATCAATTTTTATCTAGAGAGGTTATTAGCCATTTTAATGCTGTCAATTATTCCGATATAAGACTTTACTTAACTGAACTTTACAATTCTGGTTTATCTCGGGTTTCTGCTTCTAGAAAATTATCAAGTTTACGCACATTCTATTATTATTTAGAAAAAGAAAATATTGTAGAGCATAACCCGATTGAATATGTCTCAATGCCAAAAAGAGATAAGAAGATCCCTCAATTTTTTTATGCAGAAGAATTAGAGCGTCTATTTAATGTAGAAGACTGTAGTCAACCATTAGGTCAAAGAAACCAGGCATTAATTGAAATTCTTTATGCGACAGGGATTCGTGTTAGTGAATTAGTCCAAATAAAGTTAAAAGATTTTGATTATACGCTTGGTACAATTTTAGTTCACGGTAAAGGGAATAAAGAAAGATATGTTCCATTCGGAGCTTATGCTCAAACTGCAGTAAAAGAATACATTGAAGACGGTCGCAAAGAATTGATTTCCAAAAGCAAACAAGAGGTCGATCAGTTATTTATTAACTTTCGTGGTACACCTCTTACTGATGAAGGTGTCAGATACATACTAAATGACATGATGAAGAGAGCTGCACTAACAAGTTCAATTCACCCTCATAAATTACGCCATACCTTTGCAACTCATTTACTTAATGAAGGAGCAGATATGAGGTCTGTACAAGAAATGCTCGGGCACGAAAGTCTGTCTTCAACACAAATATATACACACGTAACTAAAGATTACTTACAAAATATTTATAACAATGCTCATCCACGAGCGTGAGGAAAGAGGGGATGACAATGGAGCAGTCATTTCATGCAACAACAATTTTTGCAGTTAGGCACAACGGTGAAGCAGCAATGACAGGTGATGGACAAGTGACGTTCGGAAACGCTGTTGTGATGAAACATAAAGCTAAAAAAGTTCGCAAATTATTTAACGGGCAAGTAGTTGCGGGCTTTGCTGGTTCGGTTGCTGATGCTTTCACTTTATTTGAGAAGTTTGAAGCTAATTTAGAGAAGTATAATGGCAACTTAAGTCGCTCTGCGGTTGAATTAGCTAAAGAGTGGCGAAGTGATAAAGTATTAAGGCGTTTAGAGGCGATGTTGATCGTCATGAACAAAGATCAAATGTTATTAGTGTCTGGTACAGGTGAAGTAATAGAGCCCGATGATGATATTTTAGCAATTGGATCAGGTGGTCACTATGCTTTAAGTGCTGGTCGAGCGCTTAAGCGATACAGTGAAAACCAAACGGCAGCAGAAATTGCTAAAGCAGCTCTTGAAATTGCTGGTGAAGTTTGTGTCTATACAAATAATGAAATAGTGTTAGAGACTTTGAATGACAAAGGAGACTCTCATTCATGAGTACAAAAGCAACGCCAAAACAAATAGTAGAACAATTAAATCGATACATTATTGGGCAATCTGATGCTAAAAAAGCTTTAGCTGTTGCGTTAAGAAATCGATATAGAAGAATGAAGTTATCTGATGACATGCGTGATGAAATTGTCCCTAAAAACATTTTGATGATCGGACCAACAGGGGTTGGTAAGACTGAATTGGCTCGTAGGTTAGCAAAATTAGTAGGGGCGCCGTTTACTAAAGTAGAAGCAACTAAGTTTACGGAAGTGGGCTATGTAGGAAGAGATGTTGAATCGATGGTTCGTGACTTAGTCGATACAAGTGTCAGAATGGTTCGTGAGGAGAAAATGCTAGAAGTTCAAACTCAAGCTCGTGAGTCAGCAAACCAACGTCTAGTAGAACTACTTGTTCCTGGTAAGAAAAAGCAAACACAAATGAAAAACCCACTTGAAATGTTTTTTAACCAGCAACCAGATCAAACGGATGATGATAATGAAGAAGAAGCTGATCATACAGACCGAAGAAGAAGAGTGAAGGAACAATTAGAACAAGGGCAACTTGAGGAACAAATTGTTTCGATAGAAGTAGAAGAACAACAATCGTCAATGTTTGACATGTTGCAAGGTTCGGGTATGGAACAAATGGGAATGAACATGCAAGATGCATTTAGCCAACTTATGCCGAAGAAGACGAAAAAGCGAAAGTTACCTGTTAAAGAAGCGCGCGAAGTCTTAACACAAGTTGAAGCAGAAAAATTAATCGATATGGATGAAGTTCATCAGCTCGCTATTGAACAAGCTGAACAATCAGGCATAATCTTTATTGATGAAATTGATAAAGTGTGTGGTAAAGATGAGAAACAAGCAAACGTTTCTCGTGAAGGCGTTCAGCGCGATATTTTACCGATTGTTGAAGGGTCAACGATTGTTACAAAATATGGGTCTGTCAAAACGGATTATATGTTATTTATAGCTGCAGGTGCATTCCATATGGCTAAACCGTCAGACCTTATCCCGGAATTACAAGGCCGATTCCCAATCAGAGTCGAGTTAAACAAATTATTAATCGAAGACTTTGTAAACATCTTAACAGAACCTTCTAATGCTATTATAAAGCAATATACAGCATTACTTGAAACTGAAGGGATTAATATTACTTTTACAGATGAAGCGATATACCGCATAGCGGAAATTGCGTATGAAGTAAACCAAGAAACAGACAATATCGGTGCTAGAAGGTTGCATACCATTATGGAAAAGTTATTAGAAGACCTTTCTTTTGAAGCACCAGAAATTATGATGGAAACGATCGAAATAACTAAAAATTATGTTGATGAAAAACTATCGACGATCGTTAAAAATAAAGATTTATCAGAGTATATCTTATAGGAGGAATTAAAATGAATTTATTAGAAAGAACAAGAGTAATTAATGCAATGTTACAAAAGACGCAAGGAAAGGCTGTTAATTTCAATGATATGTCAGGAACACTAAGGGATGTTATTGAAGCAAACACCTTCGTATTAAGCCGTAAAGGTAAACTATTAGGGTTTGCAGTTAAACAAGAGATTGAAAACGAAAGAATGAAATCGATGTTAGAAGAAAGACAATTTCCAGAAGAGTATACGAATAACCTATTTAATATCAATGAAACAACAGCTAATATTGATATAAATAGCGAGTATACGGCATTCCCAGTTGAAAATAAAGAGCTATTCAAAAATGGTTTAACAACGATCACGCCAATTATTGGTGGTGGTGAGCGTTTAGGTACATTAATTCTAAGCCGTATCGAAGAATCATTTGATAATGATGATCTTTTATTAGCTGAGTATGGTGCGACAGTAGTTGGGATGGAGATTCTTCATCAAAAGACTGAACAAATTGAAGAAGAAGCTCGTAGTAAAGCAGTTGTTCAAATGGCTATTAATTCACTATCATACAGTGAGCTTGAAGCGATTGAACACATCTTTAACGAATTAGATGGCAATGAAGGTCTATTAGTAGCTAGTAAAGTAGCTGACCGTGTTGGAATTACACGTTCAGTAATTGTAAATGCACTTCGTAAATTAGAAAGTGCAGGTGTTATTGAGTCACGTTCATTAGGTATGAAAGGAACGTATATTAAAGTGTTAAATGACAAGTTTTTAGTAGAACTTGAGAAGATTAACATTATGTAATAAACATTAAGAGGTGCTGAAGTGCACCTCTTTTTTTACGTTAATCATATTAAGTGGTCAGCTGTGAATTACGGTGTTGTAAAAAACTACATTTTTAATATTTTAAATAAAATAAAGCCCGAACGAATTCAAACTTTTTCGTTCGGGCTTTCTTGTGCATTAACTAATTAATATGATGTGATTTTTACAAAACGATAATACACTTACTTATGTTCTTTACGAACTCCGAAATTCATCTTTAGCTTCCATAAAAAGAAGCAGAAGATCTCAATACTATATAATGGAATAACATTATGACTTTATGACTAGGTCAAAAGTACAAAAATTGCTTTATATCGACATAATAATCAAAATGTTTAGAGGAGTTGTGTCATTTTTTGCGAATTTATGTAATAATATAAGAAAAATATAACAATCTCTAATCTATACATTTCGTAAGAAATAATTAAAAGGTGGGGGTCGAATGAATTTATTTGGTGGGACAATCCAAAACTTACAAAAAGGTCTTGATTATTCAGCCGTAAAAAACCAAACGATTGGTCATAATATAGCGAATGTAGATACACCAAATTATAAAGCAAAACAAGTATCATTTAAGGACCACTTAGAATCTGCTGGCTTTGAAGCAAAAAGGACAAATGATCGCCATTTGACCTTTTCTAATGTAGACCGTCCTTATTCTGTTACTGCACGACAGGATGTTACATATAACAATAATGGTAACAGTGTTGATATAGATCGAGAAATGAGTGAGCTAGCTAAAAATCAACTTTATTACGAAGCGCTAACTGAAAGAATAAACGGTAAATTTAATTCTATTAAATCAGTAGTAGGAGGTAGATAACTTTGACGATTTTTCATGGAATGAATACAAATGCAAGTGCTCTAACAGCTAATCGGTTTAAGATGGATGTCGTTTCTTCAAATCTAGCAAATGCCGATACGACAAGAGCTCAATTGAACGAAGATGGAGAATGGGAACCTTATCGTAGAAAGCTAGTTTCGACAGAACCTAGAGATGCTAATTTTAATTCATTTTTACAAAAATCGATGAACAGGTCGAGCAACCCAGGTTCAGGTGTGTCAGTGCGTTCGATTGAAGAAGATCAAAGCCCGTTTGAGCAAGTTTATAATCCATCACACCCTGATTCTGATGAAAATGGTTATGTACAAATGCCAAATGTTGATCCATTAAAAGAAATGTTAGATTTAATGTCAACGTCAAGGTCATACGAAGCTAATGTAACTGCCTTGAATGCATCTAAAGGTATGTTAATGAAATCACTTGAAATTGGAAGGTAAGGTGATCAAATTTGAAACCAATTGAGTCTAATTTATTCTCAACGGGCATGAAACAAATAGCATCAAGTAGTAGTGAAGGCAATACAGCAACAGCTAGTGAAGTTCAGCAAAGTTTTGCGAACGAACTCAAAAATGCCATTAACGAAGTAAACAAAACACAACAAGAGTCAAATGCACAAACTAACGCACTTGTTAATGGAGAGGCACAAGACCTACATAATGTTATGATTTCTGCAGAAAAAGCAAGTGTAACTTTGCAGACAGCAACTGAAATACAAAATAAAGCGGTTGAAGCTTACCAAAAAGTTATGAGAATGCAACTATAATATATAAAGCTAAACTATGAAGTTTTTCTGAAGTCGGAGGACTACAATGAATGAGACAGTGCAACAATACCGAAATAAAATAACCGAATTTTGGCAGACGAGAACAAACCCTCAAAAGTCACTCTTGATAGGAGGTGCGCTTGCATTACTTGTCTTATTAATCTCAATAACAGTGTTTGCGAGCTCACCTAAAATGGTTCCGTTATATAGCAACTTAAGTTTAGAAGAAGCTGGTGAACTCCGTGATGAATTGCAAAGTAGAGGAGTATCACATGAGATTGAACATGGTGGCACGACAATATTAGTGCCAGAAAGTCAATCTGATGAGTTGTTGGTCGAGTTGGCAGCTCAAGGAATGCCAAACAGCGGAAATATTGACTATTCCTTCTTTAGTGAGAACGTATCTTGGGGGATGACGGATGAAGAAAGACAAATCATTGAGCTGGATGCTCTTCAGACAGAATTGTCCAATCTAATCAGTAACATTTCTGGTATATCTGATGCCAATGTTTTAATCAACCAAGCTCAAGAAACAGTTTTTGTAGCAGACGATGTTGGAGACTCTTCTGCATCGATTGTGATAAACACCGAATATGGTCAAAACTTTGATCAAAATCAAGTACAAAGCCTTTATCACTTAGTTTCACGGGCTGTTCCAAACTTAGAGCCAGAAAATATCGTAATCATGAACCAACACTTTGAGTATTATGATTTGGAAAATACATCAGGTGGCGCAACGAATACATATGCACAACATCAAGAAGTTAGAAAAGATATAGAACGTGACATACAAAGAAGAGTTCAACAACTTCTTGGAACGATGATCGGTCAAGAGAAAGTAGTCGTGTCAGTTACATCTGATATTGACTTCTCTCAAGAAAATAGAGTTGAAGAAATTGTTGAACCTGTAGATATGGATACGATGGAAGGATTACCAGTTAGCGTTGACCGAGTAACTGAAACGTATGCTGGATATGATGGTTCAGGCTTAGTTGATGGCGAAGCAGACGTACCTAACTTGCCAGCAGTTATAGAAGACGGTGAAGAAGTTACGCAATACGAGAATGTTCGTGAAACTATTAACAATGAATTTAACCGAGCTAGAAGCGAAATTGTAGAAAGCCCTTATGAAATTAGAGATTTAGGAATCCAAGTGGCGGTTGATAATACAGTTGAAGAAGGCGGGGAAATTATCCAGCTTTCAGAACAAGAGCAATTGGCGGTTGAAGAAGATATTCAATCGATTTTAGCTTCAATAATTCAAACGTCAGTCCCAGGGGATGCAGAAGTAATAGAGCCTGCGGATAAAGTGTCAATTGTCTTTCAAGAGTTTTCAGGAGTACCAGACTTTGAAAGCCCTACAACACCAATTCCAACTTGGTTATACATTTTAGGGGCAATTATGATATTAATTATTATCGTTCTATTCTTCATGCTTGTTCGAAATAAAAATGAAGATGGAGCTACGGAAGTTGTTGAGGAGCAACACGAAACAACAGATGTTGATTACTCGATAGAACAAGTAGAGACAGAATCAGATGTTAGAAGGAAACAACTTGAACAAATGGCGAAAGAAAAACCAGAAGATTTTGCAAAACTATTACGTTCGTGGATTGATGAGTAAGGGAGGAGATTATATTGACGGCACAAAAAAGGGATTTATCAGGTAAGCAGAAAGCAGCAGCACTCCTCATCTCATTAGGGCCAGATGTATCAGCTGAAGTCTACAAACATTTAACAGAAGAAGAAATTGAAGAATTAACATTAGAGATTTCATCAGTTAAAAAAGTCGATTCAACACAAAAAGATGAAATCATGGACGAATTTCACCAAATAGCGATAGCGCAAGATTATATTGCTCAAGGTGGTATTAATTATGCTAAAACAGTTTTAGAAAAAGCTTTAGGTGATGAGCAAGCTAATAAGATTGTTGAACGCCTAACATCCACATTACAAGTAAGACCTTTTGATTTTGCTAGAAAAGCAGATCCAAACCAAATATATAACTTTATTCAAAATGAACATCCTCAAACGATAGCTTTAGTTTTATCGTATTTGGAGCCAGAGCAAGCATCGCAAATTCTATCTGCGTTACCCGAGGATGATCAATCTGACATAGCTAGAAGAGTTGCGGTTATGGATTCTACATCACCTGACATCGTTAATGAAGTTGAGCATCTATTAGAAAAGAAACTTTCAACAACCGTAACTCAAGATTACACCGAAACAGGTGGTGTTGAATCGATCGTCAATATACTTAACAGTGTTGACCGAACGACTGAACGTACTATTTTAGATGATCTAGAGATTCAAGACCCTGAATTAGCTGAAGAAATTAAGAAGAGAATGTTTGTATTTGAAGATATTGTCACATTAGATAACCGTGCAATTCAAAGAATTATTCGTGACACTGAAAATGAAGATTTAATGCTAGCTTTAAAAGTTGCTAGTGATGAGGTGAAAGACGTTCTCTTCAAAAATATGTCTGCTCGAATGTCAGAGACGATGAAAGAAGAAATTGACTTTATGGGTCCTGTACGCTTGAAAGATGTAGAGGAAGCACAAACAAGGATCGTTGGTACCATTCGACGATTAGAAGAGATGGGAGAAATTGTAATCGCTCGTGGTGGAGGTGATGACATCATTGTCTAATCTATACCAATCTACAACAGTCGTTAAACCTAAAACTATACAAGTAAAACCTATTGGTCAATCTGTAGAAGCGCATGTTGAGAATAACCATGAAGACTTGCACCAAAAAATAACGGACAAGCTAAACGCAGCGGACGAGAAACTTAAGCAAGCTGAGGATGAAGCGAACAATTTAATTGAACAAGCTCAACAACAAATTTCAACAGAAAAAGAACAGTTAGAAATAGAAAAGGAAGAAGTCTTCGATAGAGCATCACAGAAAGGTTACGATGAAGGTTATCAATTAGGGCAACAAACAGCAGAACAAGATTATGCTGAGTTAATTAATCAAGCTGAAGAGATTATAAGTCGATCTAAACAAGATTACCAAAACCAATTGCAATCAGCTGAGACTGACATTTTGAAAATTGCATTAGAAGCTGCAGAAAAAATAATTCAAACAAAGTTAGATGAAAATCCAGAAGTTTTTAAACATTTAGTGAAAAGTGTAATAGACGAAGTGTCTGACCAAGAAGAAATAAAAGTTTATGTCCATGTCAGTCAATATAAACTTCTATTAGAGCACAAAGAGGATTTATTGTCACTTATGAATGGTGAACATACATTATCTATTTATCCAAAAAAAGAATTAAATAGAAATGACTGCATTATTGAGACGAAAAACGGACAAATCGATACTTCAATCGATACTAAATTAAGTCAGCTCAAAAATGTTTTGGGAACATGAGAAGGAGTATATGACGAGTGAGTATTGAACACGTACTGGAACAAATAAAACAAGCGGATATTGTTAAGCGTTATGGACGTGTTAATCGAAGCGTAGGTCTTTTAATTGAATCAAAAGGCCCTGAAGCGAACATAGGTGATGTTTGCTACATATATACCGACCGGTCCAAAAGAGACTATGTTAAAGCTGAAGTTGTAGGCTTTCAAGACCAACATGTTTTATTAATGCCTTATGAACAAACTAATATGATTGGACCTGATAGCTTAGTAGAATCATCAAATCGTTCATTAACAGTTGAAGTTGGAGAACAACTAATAGGTAGAGTGTTAAATGGATTAGGGGAACCGATTGATCATCAAAACATTCCTTCTGGTTTGGAGCCATATGGAGTTGAGAGTGAACCACCTAATCCGCTTAACAGGCCTCCAATAGATGAAATAGTTTCAACTGGCATTAAAGCAATTGATAATTGTGTAACGGTTGGGCGTGGACAAAGAATGGGGATTTTTGCTGGAAGTGGTGTTGGTAAAAGTACTCTACTAGGGATGCTAGCTAAAAATAGTGATGCTGAAGTAAATGTTTTTGCATTGCTTGGTGAACGCGGACGTGAAGTGAGAGAGTTCATTGAACATGAACTTGGTGAAGAAGGATTAAAACGGTCCATTATAGTCGTTGCGACATCAGATCAGCCAGCATTACAAAGGATAAAAGGTGCTTATACAGCGACTGCTATTAGTGAGTATTTCCGTGACCAAGGATACCACGTTAACTTAATGATGGATTCTCTTACAAGAATTGCGATGGCCCAACGTGAATTAGGTCTAGCAAGTGGTGAACCGCCAACAACTAAAGGTTATACACCGAGTGTTTTTGCTCTTTTACCTAGCTTTTAGAAAGAACTGGCCCTGGAGAGAAGGGGAGTATAACAGCTTTTTATACGGTATTGGTAGATGGGGACGACATGGATGAACCCATTTCAGACGCTGTAAGAGGATTACTTGATGGACATTTAGTTTTAGATCGACAATTGGCAGAACAAGGTCAATACCCAGCGATTAATATAATGAAATCAGTTAGTCGCCTAATGCAAAAAATTGTAAGTCAAGAGCATTTACAGCTTAGTCATCATGTCCGTTCATTAATTGCTACATTTGAAGAGAATAAAGAATTAATTCAGATTGGTGCATATAAAAAAGGATCATCAGCAAAAGTTGATGAAGCAATTTACTACCAACCTAAAATTATGGAGTTTTTGGCTCAACCGATGACTGAGTCTATTAAATTGGATGATAGTTTTAATCAGTTAAAACAAATATTTAAACAGAATGGTGATGCTCAGTGAGTGATCTAAAGACGTATGAAAAAATGCTACAAATTAAAGAAGATGAAATGGATCAAACACAAAAACAGTATAACCTTGCTGTTGAGCATTTTGAATCTGAAGCAACGAAACTATATGAGTTGCTTAAATCAAAAGAAAACTTTGAAGGTCAATACGAAAGTCAACTTTCAAAAGGTGTTTCAATTGCTTATTTAAATAACTTTCATCACTATTTTGAAACGATACAGCAAATGGAAAGTAACTTACAGAACAAAGTGCATCAAGCTAGAGTCAACATGTATAAAAAACAAGAAGCTGTTGAAGAAGCTTATCGTGAGTTGAAAAAGTTTGAAAAGCTAAAGGAAAAAAAGCTGCAAAAACAAAGGTTACTTAACAAACAGATTGAAGCATCTTTTATAGATGAAATAGCAGTTCAACAATATTCAAGAGCTAAATAGGTGATGAGATGGCTAAAGAACATAGGTATGAAGAGAAAAATAATAAGTGGCAATGGTTTATATACGTTATTGTAATACCAATTGTATTTGCTATTACTTTAGTGATGGTCGTAACAACAATAGCTGGTATTAATCCTTTCCAAGCTATGCAGGAATATGGCAGTAAAGTCCCTGTCGTTTCATCATTTATAGACGATCCAGAAGAAGAACGTTTGCAAGAGGAAATCGCAAGTTATGAAGCTACTATCCAAGATCAAGAAGCTACTATACATGATTTAGAGTCTCAATTAACAACTAAAGATCAAGAACTTGATAATTTAACAGAAGAGATTAATACGTTGCAGCAACAGCTAGAATCACAAGAACAAACAAGATTATCTCAGTCAGAAGCAGTTGAAAAGCTAACGAGATCATTTTCTGAAATGGTTGCAAGTCATGCAGCTGACATCATTGTTGAAATGGAAACCGAAATTGCATTAGACGTCTTGGAAGAGTTAAACGATGATGAGCGTGGTGAAATTCTTAGCGAAATGGATTCAGAAACTGCAGCAAGCTTTACTAACTCACTAATTCAACGTTCCAACTAACTAGAGCGATTACTTGAAAGGGGGTGAAAAGATGAACGGGATGATGGCATTGATGCCAATGATGCAACCTCAAAACTTTACTAAGCAAAATGCGGTTAAACAACAAGAGTCTACCGATTTCAAAAACTTTTTAGATCATAAGTTTGCCGACTCTTTGGAAGGAATTAATTTAGAACTGTTAGATGGAGAGTTATTATCTGAATCAGATCTTGTTGAATTGTTAGCTCAACTAACAGAATTAATAGAAGATGGCGAGATTAACTTAGGTGATATAGTATCTTCTTTATCTTCTGATGAAATTGAGCAAATGCTTAATAGTTTAGAGGAGTTGCTTACGGAGAAATCTGGTATTTTAGATGATCTAGATTATGATCTACTTGATACTTTGGGTGAGCTTTTAGCTGAAATGCATTTTGAGCTACAAGACAACGTGAAGAATGAGAGCAACGACTTTAATATGCTAGATCTATCAATGAATAATCAACTTACAATTCAAGGCGGGGCCGCGCAAGCAAATGACGTATTTAAACAGTTAGAGCAAGTTGAACGTATGCTTTCACGGGTTGTTGCTAACTTAGTTGGTCACCAACAAGTAAACCAACAAGGACAAAATCAATTAAATGAAAGATGGTCTCAACTAGTACAACAAATAAAGAGTAAAGTTGAAAACAACACAAACTTACAAAACCAGCAAACGAGCCAACATTCCATTAACTCAATTAAACAGTTATTGCCTGGCTTGTTAAGTCAGAGGAATAGTGGATCAGAACAATCTAGTATGTTGCATAGAAATGGCGACTTTAACTTTGAGCAGTTAAATATGTCTAAATTAGAGCAGTTTACAGTTCATGTATCACGAGCCAACAATAGTCAGTCTAGTCAAATGAGTAATCAACAACAAATTATAGAGCAACTACAGAAGATTATTCAGTCAACTCAGTTTGGTCGAGCAAATGGTACAAACAACTTAACTATTCAACTTAAGCCAGCTAACTTAGGCCAAATGACATTACAATTTACACAAATTGATGGACACATGGCAGTTAAAATATCTGTGATGTCTACTGCTGCAAAAGAGATGCTAGAAAGTAATTTGAATCAATTACGACACTTGTTTCATCCAAACCAAGTTGTCATTGAACGTCAAGTAGACCAGACAAACACTGATTTTACAAAACAACAGTTAAAAGATGACAGCGAAGAGTCAGATGAGCAACTTTATGAAGATGACAAAGAAGAGGGACAACAAGAAGAAAATCCTTCCGTTGATTTTAAAGATTATTTATTCCAAGAGGAGGTGTAGTAGTGAAAATAGATGAATCATTAATGTTAAATCAACAGACGCAATCACGTCAGACTAATAATGATGAACTTGGTCGAGATGCGTTTTTACAAATTCTAATGACACAACTAACAAACCAGAATCCATTAGACCCAATGGATGACAAAGATTTTATTGCACAAATGGCAACCTTCTCTCAACTAGAGCAAATGACAAATATGGCTAGTGACTTTTCTGGATTTATGGAAAACCAAAGTTACTCCAACTTCTTGCAATATTCGAACTTAATTGGCCAAGCTGTAAATTACAGTGAATATAGTAATGATGGAGATTTAGAAGAAGAATTAAGTGCAGTTGTTCAATCGGTTAGAAAAGAAGATGACGGCATTATCATTTCTTTAGATAATGGTGAGGAAATAAGTGCTGAAGATGTCACTCAAATCGGACAAGTGAACGTAGATGGTGAAGGTGATTCAAATGAATAAAATAAACCCTGGATTACATCAACAACCTTTATCAATTACGAATGCAAATACAAAGCCGAAAAGTAAACCTGTTCAAGGTGAGTCATTTAAAACTGTCTTTGAAAATGTATCTAACGAAGGCGTAAAAGTAAGTAAGCATGCACAAAAACGTATGGATGAACGGAATATCCAAATTAGTGAAAAGCAGTGGGAACAAATTGAACAAAAAATGACGGAAGCTAAAGAAAAAGGCGTTACAGATTCAGCCGTAGTTTTGTCTGACGCTATATTACTTGCTAGTACAAAAAATGAAACGATTATAACAGCAATGGATCGTCAGGAAGCGACTGGTCATTTATTTACAAACGTAAACGGAACGATTGTTTTATAAAGTTTTATAAACAAATTGGCTGGACCGAGAGGAAGCCAACAGAACTGCTGAACGACAGAAGCAGTAATATTAAAGTATTTTAAATCGAAAGGATGAAGCTTAATGCTACGTTCAATGTATACAGGTATTTCGGGTATGAATGGTTTCCAAAACAAGTTAGATGTTGTTTCAAATAATATCGCCAATGTTAACACATTTGGTTATAAGAAAGGTCGCCAAACTTTTTCGGATTTAATGAGTCAAACAACACAAGGCGCTACTGGACCAGTAGGGGATGGACAACTAGGTGGTCGTAACCCGATGCAAGTCGGTCTAGGTTCAAATACAGGAAGTATTGACAATATTCATACTCAAGGTAATCGTCAAACGACAGATCGACCATTAGACTTGGCGATTGAAGGCGACGGTATGTTTGTTTTAGCTGAAAGAACTAACACTGCAGGAGATGTTGAAGATAGTGAAGTGAACCTTGATTTCGATGATGGTGACCAAATTAACTTTACTCGTGCGGGTAACTTTTATTTAGATGAAGAAGGATATATTGTTAACGCAAATGGCCAATATCTAGTAGGTAATGTTGACGGTGAATCAGGAAGAATTAATATTCCTAATGGAGCTCAAAGCTTTAACATTGGTGCTGACGGTTCTGTTAATTATGTTTCAGAAGAAGGAAATGCTGAAGAAGCAGGACAAGTTATGTTAGCTAATTTTTCTAACCCTGAAGGCTTAGAGAAGGTTGGTGGAAATAACTATAGTAACACTGCAAACGCTGGCCTAATGGAAGATTTAGACGGTCAGATTGATTTCTTGAATGTTCCTGGTCAAGGCGGTACAGGCAACCTTTATGCTGGTGCTCTTGAAATGTCGAACGTTGACCTTGCTGAAGAGTTTACAGAAATGATCACTTCACAAAGAGGGTTCCAAGCCAATACCCGTGTCATTACAACATCCGATGAAATCCTTCAAGAGTTAGTTAACTTAAAACGATAAAAGGAGGAAGGGGCTAACTTTGCTTAGCCCCCAATTCATCATATGATAACAGTAACAAGACTGAACGGTGAACCGTTTGTCCTTAACGCTTTATACATAGAAAAGGTACAAGCATTACCAGATACGACTATTTCGTTAGCAAACGGAAAAACTTATTTTGTTCAAGAATCAGTGGATACGATTATTCAACGTTCAACAGATTATTATAAAAATATTGGATTAATAGATCTCCATACGAAGGTAGTTGATGAAGATGACAAAACCAATTAAGGTTATGCTTACCACTTTAATCTCTCTAACTATTATTGGAATAGTAGCTATAATTTTGTTGATATATGTAGATTTTGATGAGAGGGTAGATGGTGAAAGAACGATTAGTGAAATGGCCGATAGTTCATTCGTTACTAATGAAATTACAACCGATTTATCAGACGGAAGTTTTGTAAGAATCCAATTTAGAGTTGTAACAGATAACCAAAGTACTAGTGAGCAACTTCAAGAAGGTGAATACTTCATTATAAATGATGCGATTATTCAAAAGTTGACCGTTTTAGA